>NZ_CABSQO010000009.1:0-107898 GCF_902479755.1 uncultured Tissierella sp.
AGTGATACTGCATATATTGATCCGCTTCCTCCTGATATTCCTACCACTATCTTCAATATTATCTCTCCTTATATGTACCTATAGGCGGTCAAAGACCGCCTAAAAATATATTATTTTACTTTGTTCTCTGGATCTCCTCCGCCTGTCCATGGATCTAGACCTTTTTCCCAAGCTTCTTTATATTCGTCGAAAGTCATCAACTTTGTGAATATACTTAAGTCTCTTAAACCATTCTCATGCATTTCTTGAGTCTTTGAGTGAATAGCATCAGTAAGTGAAATAACTTTATATGCCCTAGCTAAAGCATCTGTAGCAGTTGATCTTACACATACATTAGTCCAAGTACCGGTTACAACAACTGTATCTATATTTTCTTCTCTTAAATAAAGGTCTAAGTCAGTATAAGCAAATCCACTATGTCTTCTCTTCTTTACTATATATTCATCTCCCTCAGGCTTTAACTCAGTAACAAAATCTGATCCCCAAGTTCCATCTACTGCATGAACTGGTCTTACTTTAAAGTCTGCATCATTTTTTCTATGAGCCTCTTGAATATGAACTAATTGTACGTCATCTTTACCTTCAGCATTTCTTTCTCTTACCCATTTAAAAATCTCTTGTAGCTTTGGAGTTATTATTGCTGTTCCCTCACAAAATAAAGCTCCCTTTGGATTAGCAAAATCATTCAACATATCTATTATTAAAATCGCATGTCTTGGCATTGTTAAAACTCCCCCTATTTTTTTATTATTTTTCGTTTTTTATTAGAAAGTTATCTTTCTAGGTAAAATTTGTATGCTTTGTCTCTTAATAAATTGACCAAATCCTGGTTTTGCCTTTATTCCTTTAATTTCTCTTATATGCTTATCTATTACTTCTGGATGATTTATTCTATAGCTATTTTCATATTCTGCACTGTGTAAGTATGGATATTTACTAAATTCGTCAGCATATTTTTCATCTATTCCTTCTGGGAAATTATGAACTATCGTTTTCAATTCTTCGTCTGTTAATCCTGCTAGGACACTTTCTTCTATATCTTCGAATACTAAATGTCCACGTACTATAGTTTTTGCAACTTTACCTTTTAGTTTCATTCCTTCAAGTGGGGAATATCCGCACATTGAAGCTTGCTTCTTAGGCTCAATAACCCATTCCTTATCTAAGTCGATTATTGTAAAGTCTGCATCTGAACCTATGTGCATAGCACCCTTCTTTGGATATAATCCATAATGTATTGCTGCATTAGTTGATAATATTTCAACTAATTTGCTTAGAGATATTCTTCCTTTATTGTATCCTTCACTAACTATGATAGGTACCATTGTTTCTACACCTGGTATTCCTGGAAATGCTGTCCATATGTTCATTCCTTCTCTAGCTTTTTCACTTTCTATTTCATAAGGAGCATGGTCTGTAGCTATAAAGTCGATACTACCATTATTTATTCCTTCCCATTGCTCTTCATTATCTTTCTTAGTTCTTAATGGTGGAGCTATTTTAGCAAAAGCACCATATTTTGTCATAGATTCTTGATAATTTAAGGTTAAATAGTGAGGACAAGATTCAGATGTTACGTTTAACCCTCTTTTCTTTGCTTCCCCTACTAGTTTTGCTCCTATTCCAGTACTCATATGAACTATGTGAAGTCTAGCTCCTGCATCCTCTGCAAAAGATATACCTAATTCAATTGCAACTTTCTCTGCTAATTCCATCCTTGCTTCAGCCCAAGCTGGTCCGTCCATTCTACCTTGTTTTTGGAATTCCTTTACATAATAATCGCACATGGAATAATTTTCAGCATGGATTCCTACTGGAAGTCCAGTTTTAGCTACTGCTTTAAATGCTTCATACATTTCTGGATCTGTAACTCTTGGGAAAGTAGGAACTGATGGTGTCATATAAGCCTTAAAGGCAACAACTCCATAATCAGCTTGTTCTTGCACATGATCAAGCCATCCTTCTCTTACATCCTCACCTGTTACTCCACCCCATAAAGCAAAATCTACTAATGCTTGTGGTTGTATTAAATCAACTTTCAATTGCAATTGTTTTGCACTTCTTACTGATGGAACAGAACAGCAAGGCATATCAATAATTGTAGTTACTCCACCAGAAGCTGCAGCTGCTGTACCTGTTAGGAAATTTTCTCTGTGAGGAAATCCTTGATACATAAAGTGAGTATGTGAATCTATACAACCTGGTAATGTTAAATGTCCTTCTGCATCAATTATTTCCTTTGCCGCTATGCCCTCAATATTATCTAAAAATCCAGCTATCTTTTCATCTTTAACTAAAATATTAGTTATTATAGTATCGTCGCCTTGAGGAATCCTTGCATTTTTCACAATAATATCATACATACTTAGCTCTCCCCTTTTTAATTAAATTTGTACTAATAATAACATATTGTTTAAAAATATGCCTTGTTAGTTTACTATAAAAATACATCTTAAGATTAATTATTATGACAAATCTTTTGTATATTTTATATAATATTTTTGTATATTTTCCATATATCTTTTTTTGAATAACTAGTTATAATAGTGACTAAATAATATACATATATTTATATGATGTAGTAAATTATTTAAATAATATTGGGGAGGGAATTAAATGACATTAAAACTAATTGACCTATCTCAAGAGATTTATCAAGGCATGAGTGTTTTCCCAATGCATCAGAAAACATTTATAATGACTAATATGACACATGAAGAAAATATGAAAGCTACTGGAAGTAAAACCTTAGGATTTTCTGCAAGAAATCTACTTATTAGTGAACACGGTGGCACTCATAGTGATGGTGTATGGGAGTTTAATCCAGAAGGCCCAACTATAGACAATATGCCTTTAGAATACTTCTGGGGCTCAGCCATATGTCTTGATTTATCTCATATAAGATATCCGAACTATTTCGAACCAAAGGATTTGGAATCTGCCTTATCTCGTTCTGGACAGGAGATCCGACCAGGCGATATTGTTTTACTATATACTGGTCATCATGATAGAACCTTTGGTACAGATATGTTCCAAACTGATTATTCAGGATTAAGCTATGAAGCTGCAAAATGGCTAGCAGAAAAGGGTGTAGTAAATATAGGTGTAGATGCTCCTGCAATAGATTTAACTCCAGATGATACAAACTTTTCAGCCCATCTAGTTTGTGGAGAATACCATATAACCAATACTGAGAATTTGTGCAATTTAGACAAATTGATAAATAAAAGGTTTTTATATATTGGATTACCTTTAAAAATTAGAGACGGCACAGGTTCGCCAATCAGAGCAGTTGCATTATTAGAAGAATAGAAAAGCGCCAAGGGGCAGCCCCTTGGCTTATTATTTAGCTTTCTTTAATCGATGCTTGTTTATTTTCAACAACTAAACTTTTTATTATATTCATTTTCCCTGTATTTTTGTTTTTCTTAGAACTTTTTATAAGAAAGGATAAGGTACATAAACTTTTCCCATTTCATAATCACACTCAATTATTTCACCAGGCGAAATCTTTTCTACATATGTCAATGTTCTTATAACCATTCCATGACATACCATAATCACTTTATTATAATGAACATAATATTATATTTATAGCCTTCAAAATAGCTTCTTAACTTGAATATTTCAATGGTTTAAGGTATAGTATATTTAAATAAATATACTTGATAAAGGAGGATTAACATGAATAGATTGAGATTATCTATCCACTAGCGATAGAAAGAAAATCGAATGGCCTCTTTCTGTTGCTAGGCATTTAAACAGGAGGCTAAGAATGAATATAGTGAGCATCAACAAAATTATAACTTAATATATAATACATTTTTAGCTCCCAATAAATATTATTTGAATTGGCTATTCCAAATCATATATTAAGGGGGCAGCACTATGTACGAATCAATTCGTGTTAAAAATATTGATCTTGAATATAATGGTAAAAACATTCTTGATATAACCGAGCTAACTATTTACGAAGGAGAAAGAATAGGACTTATTGGAAGAAATGGTTCAGGTAAGACATCTCTTCTTAGAATCCTTTCAGGTAATCTAAAGCCAACTGGCTGTGAAGTTATTCATAATGGAAATGTTGTAATGATCCCTCAAATTCTCTCAGACCAAAATCAAAACATTAGTATCTCTAATTACTGGACTTCATTATGGCAAATTAATGCTAAAAGTACAACTGTTATGAGTGGTGGAGAAGAAACACGCTATAGAATTTCAAAAGCGTTTTCAGAGCAGGCAGTGTGTATCTTAGCAGATGAACCTACTTCCCACTTAGATCAAGAGGGAGTCGAACTTTTAATTCAACAACTCAATTACTATACAGGTGCACTTGTTATTGTAAGCCATGATCGTTACTTCTTAGATTCCACTGTCCATAAGATTTGGGAAATTAAAGATAATGGGATTTTGGAGTATTATGGTAATTACTCTGATTATTTGAATCAAATTGAGTTTGAACGTAAACAACAAGAAAAACAATATAATATATATGTAAATGAAAGCCAAAGGTTAATACGCTCGATAGAAACTATAAAGAATAAAGCAAACAAGCTACAAACTAAGCAAGTTGGAAAACCAATAAAAAATAATACTCAACAAGATGGTAGATTAAGCGGTCAAAGACCTATTGGAAGTAAAGAAAAAAGTATGAATAGGATAGCAAAAAGTATGGAAAGAAGATTAGAAGACTTGGAAGAAGTAAATGCTCCGTCAGTACAAAGCAAAATATCCTTCAGGCAAAGCGAAGCCGTTAAATTATATAATGACTTTCCAATCATGGGGGAAAATGTTTGTAAAAGTCTAGGAAATACGCATCTCTTTGATGAAGCATCATTTGTCATTCCATTAGGCAAAAAAATAGCCATTACTGGTGATAATGGTGCAGGCAAAACAACTTTTCTCAAAATGATTTTATCTAATGATGAAGGTTTAACAATTTCTAAAAAGGCCAAAATCGGATATTTTAAACAACAAAATTATAAGTCAACCAGCAATGAATCTTTACTCCAATTTCTATCTCACGACTCAGATTATAAGTCTCATGAGTTAATTGCGATGCTGGTACAAATTGGATTTGAAATTCAGGATATTAGAAAGTCATTAAGCCAGCTTAGTGGTGGTGAACTTACTAAGGTAATGCTTGTTAAGATGTTATCCGGACAATACAATATACTTTTAATGGATGAGCCTTCCACATTTCTTGATACACAGAGTGTTGAAGCATTAGAATCCATGATGATAGCATATCAGGGGACCATCGTATTTGTCTCTCATGATATAAGATTAATAGATAATGTAGCAGATATTATTTATAAAATAAGAGATAAAAAGCTGAATAAAATAAAGGGTTAAATATAAATTGAAATATAGCTAAAGCCAGAGAACCACTTCTCTGGCTTTAGCTTATTCTTTCATCCGATCTATTTTTTCTCTTATATTCTTATAATCATCATCCCTAATAATTAAAAAACCTCTTTTAGACTTTAAATCCTGTAGTCCTGCACATGCTATATGGCATCCATTTATCACTATAATAAAGTCATATTCCTCACTCTCTATAGCATAACTAAATTCAAATTCTTTATAATCAGATTTTATTTTGTCTACAATACTAGTACGGTCAAATCTTGAGTTACAGCCACCACAGTATTTTATACCTACCTTCACCTATTCACCACCATTTAAAATCTTTCTAGCAAAGGATAATAATTCCTCATCGACTTGATTAACTAGAATCACCTTATCTATTGAATCTCCTAGTTTTTCTTTTAATATACTTTCTACGATCTCCTCAGTAGTAATCTGAGCAGAGGGACACCCATGGCAATTGCCAGTTAATGTTATCCTCACTATTTTCCCAATAACAGAATTGACCTTTATATCTCCCCCGTGCAATTTAAGCTGCGGTCTAATAAATTTATCTACCACATCTTCTACCTCTTTTAATAAGATATCCTTCAAAGCTAAACCCTCCACTTAGATTATTCCTTTTTATTTATTAAATACTATTATTTATCCTTGCTAGTATCTACTTGTGCAATTTTTCTCGCCATTTCCTTCTTAGCCTCAAGATTTCCTTGTCGTGCAATCATTATTCTCTGAGCTTGCGGCGAACCAGCACCATGCATGGATTCAGTTCTATATCCAACTGCTGCAGTACCTAGTGTAATATTTTCTATCAACCTTAATACCCTCATACGATTTTCTGTTGAAGTTCCAGTTTTTCCGACTAAATATTTCTCAACATATTTTCCTATTTCTGGGTCTTTGAAATCCTTTTCTGATGGCATCGTAACCATCAATCCACCTGCTATATCCTCTGCTAACCTTGCTATTTCGTATGGGAAACGGGTTACATTTTGCTTACATACATTCGCTAATAATAAATCAATTAAATAATTTCCTGAAGCTGTTTTACTTCCCTCTGCTGAACAGGCAACAGCACATGCCCATAGGGTTTCATTTAAATGCATCATCTCTATTAGTTTATCTTTTATATGACTAGCCTTATTTGCACCATTATAATCTGCCGCCAAAGCTGCTGCACCTATTAATACATCACCTACACCTGTTTTACATGCATAGGATTGTCTATGATATCCAGCAAACCTTTCCACTAGCATACCAGCATATTTTGCCTCTTTACACATAAATATCCTATCATTCGGAACAAATACATCATTGAATATGACCAATGCCTCATGTCCGCCAAAATTAGCATTTCCAAGGTCAACATCTGCACCTTCTTCTAACTTTCTTGTATCACAGGATTGGCGACCATAAATCATTATTACTCCTTCTGCATCAGATGGAACTGCAAAGGATACTGCATAATCTTTGTCCTCTTCTTTTAATGCAATAGTAGGCATTATTAAATGTTCATGGGAATTTACAGCTCCTGTTTGATGAGCCTTTGCTCCTCTTACTACTATCCCGTCTTCTCTCACTTCAGTAATGCGAAGATATAAGTCAGGGTCTTCCTGTTGAGATGGAGAAAGTCCTCTGTCTCCCTTTGGATCTGTCATTGCTCCATCTACTGTATAATCATTTTCCTGAATGAATTTTAAGTAGTTTACAAATCTCTCATGATAGTTTGTTCCATATTCCTTATCCATTTCATAAGTAGTTGAATAGATTGCATTAAAAGCATCCATACCTACACATCTTTGAAAACAAGAAGCAGTTTTTTGCCCCAATAGTCTTTGCATCTTTATTTTTTTGATTAAATCTTCAGTACTTTGATGTATATGACAGAATCTATTAATTACTTCTCCTGTTAAATGTGACTTTGTAGTCATTAAATCTTTATATTCTTCTTGCTGAGCTAATTCATAGGTCATTGCTACTGAATTCATAGATGGTCTAATTATTGGATGGTCCACAGGGTTTTCAATAAGTTCTCCAAACATATATACCTTTAAATTCAACTTCCTTAAACTTTCTATATATTCCTCCCTAGTCATTAATGCCATTTAATACATCTCCTTTTAAATATATTTATACACCTTTTCTAATATGAGAGTTCATCGCTATCTTCTCATATTAGAACTTATCAGCAAATCTACCTTCCCATTCCTTTATAAGTTCATCTCTAAAATCTGGATGAGCTATATTGATCAAGGCCCTTCCTCTATCTTTTAGGGTCTTTCCCTTAAGATTTGCTACTCCATATTCAGTAACTATATAATGCACATCATTTCTTGAAGTAGTCACTGCTGCACCCTCATCTATTATAGATACTATTCTTGAAACTGTTCCCTTTGCAGCTGTAGAAGGCATTGCTATAATAGATTTTCCATCCTTTGCCATAGATGCACCACGAACAAAATCTACTTGCCCTCCTACCCCACTAAATTGTTTCTTTCCTACTGAATCCGAAACCACTTGCCCCATTAAATCCACTTGAATACATGAGTTAATGGACACCATTTTATAGTTTTTCATAATTACACAAGGATCATTTACATAATCTACAGGATGCATTTCTATATTTGGATTGTTGTTTACAAAATCATATAGTCTTTCTGTCCCCATCAAAAATGTAACTACCATTTTATCCTTATGCAAGGTTTTCATTTTATTTGTAATTACCCCTGCTTCATATAGTTCCAATACACCATCAGATATCATTTCTGAATGGATACCAAGATCCTTTTTATCCTTTAGGAAAAGCAGTACAGCATCTGGTATTGCTCCAATACCCAATTGTAAAGTTGAACCATCTTCAATTAAGGATGCACAATGTTTTCCTATTAAACGTTCAACATCTGATATCTTTGGCGGATTTAAGATTGGTAATAGACTATTAGCCTCTACAATATAATCTAAATTCTTTATATTGATAAAAGAATCTCCTAAAGTTCTTGGCATTTCTTCATTTATCTGAGCAATTGTTATCTTAGCACATTCTACCGCTGCCTTTGTGTAATCCACAGATGTACCTAGGCTACAATTTCCATTTCCATCTGGGGCACTAACAGTAACTAATGCAACGTCTACAGGCAACTTTCCTTCTCTAAATAGTTTTGGTACCTCATAGAAAAAACAAGGAGTATAATCTGCTCTACCTGAATTTATTGCCTCTCTAGTAGATCCACCTGCAAATAAAGCATTATGTCGAAAATGTTTTTCCATACCTTCTTTTATATATTCGCTTTTTCCCATTGGAACCATATGAACTATTTCCACATTCTCATATTCATCTTTATTTGCCACCATGGCTTCAATAAGTAAAGAAGGTTCTCCTACAGCATGACCTATAACTACTCTATTGCCAGATTTTATATGTTTTACTGCTTCTTCTTTAGATACTAGTCTTTTATTATATTCTAATCTCCAATCCATCTAATCACCCCTAATACAATCTAGCAAAAATACCTTTTATTTCGTCTCTTGATAACTCTGTATAGTTATTTGCTAATAATCGTTGTTGTTTCTCAAGTACCGATACTGTAAATTCCTCAATCTCCTCTTCCTTCATACCATATTCTTTAAGTGATTTTTTCGGTAATAAATTATTCAATATTTTCTCAAGCTCATCATATACATTTTCAACTGTAGTTCCGATTAAACCTCCTAACATCTTATTTACATCTTTGATTTTTCCATTTGGATTCAGTCTATTGTATGTCTTAAATACTTCTACAAAGAATTGATAATTCACTTCTCCATGAGGTACATGATAAGTTCCTCCTACTGGATAGGATAGAGCATGAACTGCTCCTACTCCAGTGTTTGCAAAAGCAATACCTGCATAATTACTTGCAATTAGGAAGTCCTCTATTATTTCTGTTCTATATTCTTCGCCCTTTTCAATAATTTCTAGGTAGCCCTTTAATATGATCTCAATTGCTTTTATACTAAATAGCTCAGTATAACAGTTAGACTTTGGTGATACTAAAGATTCTATTGCATGTATCAAGGCGTCTATAGAACTGGTTACAAAGAATTTATACGGTAATGTTTTTACCATTTCAGGTATCATTATTGCATAGTCCGCATATAACTCATCTATTGCTAATCCCATTTTTGTTCCTTTGGATTTTAATTCAGCTATAGAAATATTAGTAGCTTCACTACCAGTACCGCATGTAGTAGGAATTATTATTAGCTCCTTGTCTTTTATCATTGGGATGGTTTTTTCAAATAGTTCCAATGTATTTGCTGCATCTTTAATTACAAATAATTTTGCAATATCAATTACAGAGCCTCCGCCGATTGCAATTATTCTATTAAATTTAATATCTTTTATATCATTAAATATTCTATCTATCATTTCATCTGACGGTTCTCCTAAACCGTATTTTTCTTGGTATACAATATGACATGGTAAGTTTAAATGTCCAAAATAAGGCTGATAAATATACTCATTAGTCAGTACTAGGTCTTTTTCGGTTATTGGAAACGCCTTTATAAATTCAGTACAGCTATTAAACTTATATATTTCAGGTTTTACAACTAATTGTCTCATTTAATCCACTCCTTTTTGATATTTAAGCCCAAATCTCCTCATCTGTAGGTGCAGCTATTCCTGTTTTTACAAAGGCTACTCTAGATACATTTATTAGATGTTTATAGTTTAAGTTCTCTGATATACTATTGTTTCCCCAAGTTCCACAACCTAAAGTAGTAGTAGGTGATAAACTATTAAACAAAGAACCACCTGCTGTAGTAGATGATGGTGCATTTACTACTAATCTTGAAACAGTAAGATTTAATCCAGCATATCTTATATGCTCCTGGCTATTTGAGTGAATTGCAGTTGTATGTCCTTTCCCTTCTAATTCAAGGTTAGTTTGAGCGATTGCTACTGCCTCTTCAAATGTATTATATGGCAATACTATCATTACAGGGCACATCTTTTCTTTGCAAAGCAAATCTTCTTTTCCAATACCAGTTGGTTTTAACAATATTACTTTAGTTTCCTTTGGCACTTCAACGCCTGCTAAATTTGCAATAAATTGTACTGATTGCCCTACTATATCCCCATTTATCATTCCATTTTTAAATAAAACATCTCTAAATTTACTTACTGTTGCTTCATCTCCAGCATAGAATGCTCCATTTACTTCCATTGCTTTTACGATCTCTTCATATTTATCTTGAGGCACTATTATAGATTGCTCTCCTGAACAAATAATTCCATTATCAAATATTCTTCCTGCTATTACTTTTTGAGTAGCTTCTATGAAATCTATATCTCTATCTATGATTACTTGAACATTACCAGCACCTACTCCAAAGGATGGTTTTCCACTTGAATATGCTGATTTAACCATGGCCATTCCACCTGTAGCTAATACAACATCAGATTTTTGCATTAATTCATTGGTTAATTCAATTGATGGTTCTTCAATTATTTGAATTAAACTATCAGGTGCACCTAGTTTTTTAATTGCCTCATTCATCAACTCTACTGCATGGGCACTTGATTTTTTTGATCTTGGATGAGGAGCTACAATTATTGCATTTCCACCTTTTAACGCAAACATTGCATTACACATAGGTGTAACAATTGGGTTTGTAGTAGGGGTAACAGCACAAACTACTCCTATAGGTTTAGCTATAGAAATCAATCCATTTTCATAGTCTTCATCTATTATTCCTATGGATTTTTTACCCTTCAAGCTATTCCAAATGGTCTTAGATTTCCCCCTATTTTTCGCAACCTTATCTTCATATACTCCCATTCTTGTTTCTTCTACTGCTTCCTTTGCTAAAATCTCAGCGTTATCATAAATTACCTTACCCATTGCTTTTACAATATTATCTACTTGTTCTTGAGTAAATTTTTCAAATACTTTCTGAGCTTCTCTAGCCTTTTCTACCATTACATCCACAACTGTTTTATCCACTGAACCATCCCTCTTTTCTTATTTATTCTTAGTTATTTAATATTGCAAGAAATGTGCCATTACTAAAAAAAATATAATGTTTTTCCTTCACCGCTATCTCCCTCGTTAAATAATTAACTATTCTATGCAAAAAATATCCCCAGTTAGAACTGTTGCATTATTGCATCATCTTTATTGGGGATATTTGATATTTTTTTAACTATATTGGCTAAAATAAGAACTTTCCTTTTCTTTATGCAACTGATGCATTTTCGCAACTAATTGCATTTTCGCAACACTCATCTGTATTTCTGTCTCTTTCGTACAAAAGTAGCAGGGTCAATTTCTAATACCTTTGCAGCATCACGCACGTTACCATATGTATTAAAAGCAATTTCTAGCAGATGTTTTTCAACTTTATTTAGTGCTTGTTTTAATGGCACTATCTCATTTTCATTGATCACATTCTGTACTTTATCCCAAGCCAATATGGACTTAGGAAGATCAGGTTTACTAATTATATCTTTCTCTGACATTACCATTATTCTTTCAATAATATTTCTAAGTTCTCTTACATTCCCTTTCCATTCATAAGCATATAATATCTTGAGTGCTTCACTGGATATGGTTTTTTTAAACCTATATTTCTTATTTAATTTGTTTAAGAAATAATGTATAAGAGGTATGATATCATCTCGCCTATCTCTCAAAGGAGGTATTGTAATTGGCACTATATTTAATCTATAGTATAAATCCTCTCTAAATAACTTTTCTCTTACCATTTCCTCAAGATTTCTATTAGTTGCTGCCAGAATTCTCACATCTACAGTTATCTCTTCTACTCCACCAACTCTAGTAAATTGTCCATCTTGGAGCACTCTTAGAAGTTTTACCTGCATATCAAGGGGCAATTCTCCTATTTCATCTAAAAATATTGTCCCTCCATCAGCTACTTCAAACAACCCTATTTTCCCTTCCTTATTTGCTCCTGTAAATGCTCCTCTTTCATACCCAAATAATTCTGCTTCTATTAATGTTTTAGGTATGGATCCACAATTAACCTTTATAAATTGCTTAGTTTCCCTATTACTATTTTTATATATTAACTTTGCTATTTCTTCCTTACCTACGCCAGTTTCTCCTGTGATCAACACTGTTGTATCAATAGGTGCCACTCTGATTGCCATTTGAATGATATCTAACATCTTCTTATCCATAGCAATTAAGTCGTTATTCTTTAACAATTCTATTTTCATAGCTTCTAATTCTACAGAATATTTCTTTGTCAAGTTTTCTTTTTCATCTAGTTTTTCTTTTAATTCATAGAGTTCAGTAATATCCCTTACATTTGTAACTACCATAGTAATATCTCCTGCACTGTTAAATACTGGAGTAGATGTGACTAAGGCTTTTTTTCCAGTCTTAAAATTTTGTTCAATTGTATTTACCTTCCTATCTTTTAATACAAGTAGAGTTGCAGATTGAGATATATATCCTTCATTTACAAGATCATTCATATTACGCCCAATTAGCTCCTCGATTTTTATACCAGCAATCCTCTCATAAGCCTTATTTACCATTATTGTATTAGCTCTTCCATCAGTTATGTAAATTCCATCATATGATGAATCCAATATATCACTTATCCTTAAATGTAGACCTTCTTCAGCAAACAAAGCAATCACCCCTTTCTGCATTAATTATACTATATTTTAACATAAATACGAACTACCTTTAAGTAGGGAAAAAACATTAAAAAATAAATTGCTTAAAATATTTTAAGCAATTTATTTTTATAACGTATATAAAATCTCTCATTTAATTTTGATTTTTAAAATCTCTGACATAATTGGATTTCAAAAAGTTCTAATGATTTCATAGAAACTTTTTCTAATTCCCCTGTTTAATCTTACTAATATTTTTTATTATTATAGATATAGTTCCATCTGGATTATTTACAAACTCAATTATATTTCTATCTCTATAAATATCAACTGGTATATCCAGTTGGATACCATTATCCATCTTGATCTTGTGTACAGTTAATTTCTTTTCTGGTTTTTTCCCTTCTAAATCTACAACTTTATTGACTCCTGCCTCTTCAACTCTTTCTATATATTCCTTTTTTATATCAGGATTATTTCTAAACATTGCATTCGCAACATTTTCCACTTCAATACTACCGCTATCAAGATTATCATAAATTGCTTCTTTTATTTCAGATACCTTATCGAAATCGTCATCATAATATCTCTTAGTTATATCTTTAGCTACTTCTCTCATGACCTTGATACTTTCCTTAATAGAAAGATCTGTATCACAACTTAAAAACATCTTAGAAAAATATAATATCTTTTCTCCCTCAATATCATATTCTCTTTCGAATATCTTTAGAGATAAATCTTCTAAGTTGATTAATGCTGCTTCGATATTTTTCTGTGTTTCTGATGGAAACATTACTTTATTTACAACTATTTTATTTAATGTTCCAGAATCACCATAATCAACATAATGAGTATATCCTTCCTTATAGTTAAACTTTATGATAATGAGATAATTATGACCTTCAATATTTAAGGAGGCCATTAACAAGTCGCCGCTAGGTATTTCAATATATCTTAACATAAGTTCATATAATTTCTCTGCAATAGATATACTAGCATCAATGAAATCTTCATTGATATTTTTAATCAAATCTTTTATCTGTGAGTTTTCAATAAATTTTCCTGACTTAACAGCTTGATCATTAAATATCCTTTCAATGTGTTTTCCAATAAATCCTTGTATTTTTTCATCGTCTAACTCTAATTTCTCTTTAGAATAAACAGGTAGTGCAGAAGTAGAGTCGAGTATGTGAAGTATAGCATTGTTTATTTTTATTTCCAATAGTATTCACTCCTTGAAATTAATCACTCTCTATCTTATCACTTATTTCCTACAATTAAAATCACAAAATTAAAGGATATACCTAAGTAAAGGTATATCCTCTTGGCTTATCATTGCATCATTTTCCTAATAACTCTTTAATTTTAATGGCTATCTCTAGATTTAACCTATGATTTGGATCTTCCAAGTCCATTCCTGTTATTTCACTAATACGAGTAATCCTATATAAAACTGTATTATAATGTGTAAATAACTGTTCTGATATTCTAGTTAAATTTCCATTATTTTTGAAATATACATCTAAAGTCTTAACTAATTCTGTAGATTTTTTCTTATCATAATCAACTAATGGTTTTAGTGTAGAGTTGTAAAAATCTTCTAATTCGTCTACTAAACTATCCTGAGATAAGATTTTGAATATACCCAACTCATCAAAGGTTACTATCTCTTTATATGTAATAACCTTTCCTATCCTTACAGTTCTGACTGCATCTTGAAAACTCTTATCTACATTACCTAAACCCTTATATGTTCTTCCTACTCCTATCTTTACATCTAAATTATCACATTTATTAGATATACATTCAACGATTTTCTTATTGAAATCCTTGAGCCGATCTGAAATTTGTTTTTTATCTTGAAAACTTAATAGGATTTGAACTCCATTAGCTTTAGTAGATACTATCCCCCTTAAGTTTAAGTATTGCATTAATTCTTCTATGGTATGAACTACTGGGTTTATAAAATCCTGTATGTAATCAATTAATGTATCAGTTTCATTCGATTCATTTTTGTGCTTAAAACTCATTACTTCTATCACATAATAATCTTCAATCTGTAAATTAAAAAATCTCGCCCTATCTAATGCCTTTTTCTTTCTCTTTGAATCTATAGAAATTAAGTCTTCAAAAAATTCTGACCTATATCTAATTTCCACTTCCTTAACTGATAGCTCCTGTAATATTGAAAGTGCTATAGTAGTTGAAGCCGACTCAATTATAGCTAGGTCAAAGCCTCCCAAGGGCATATCTGTACCCCAGGTAAATAGATGTCCATATATATGGTCTCTTAGTACTATGGGCATAATCATTCTTTTAATATACTTTCCATTAATAAGGACCTTATCCTCAATTAACTTTTTTAATCTATTCTTTGTATTATTGGATTCATAAAATTCTTTTACTTCTTTAGTTAATTCCGAGCTATATGATTCATTTGTTCCATTAACACATTCAATTATTTCGTTTGAAAAGCTTAAGTGAAGGATTACAGGATTTTTAATATTTTCTTGAACTATTTGAGCTAAGTCTTCTAATCCATTGCCCTCTAGCATAGCACCCATTAATCGTTCATGAACCTTTTCAATTCTTTCTAGTAATGATGCTTGTTTATTAAATATCTCTTTAAAAGTAGACATCATTATATCTGATAAAGGAATAGATGAGTGTATATCTATTATAGGAAAACTTAAATCATTAGCTAAATCAAGAACCTCTGAAGAAAGTGTCTCTATGTAAGGAGATATCTTTATGCCAATACCTGCTAACTTCTTTGATGCACACTCTTTTATAAGTTCTATTTGAGCGTCTATATTATCCTGTTTAAAAGAATAAGCAGTTGTTAGTAAAAATTCACCTTCCGCTGTCCATTCTAATATATCTGGGTCTGCCATTATGTTTACTCTAGATATGGTATTTCTAGCCCCCCTAAATCCTGCAATCAAACTAGAGGATTTCATTACATCAAGCTTTAACATGTCCTCTATACTGATACCATTTTGTCTAGCCATAGATAACAACTCCTTTTTTCAAAGTAAAGCAGTATGGTGCCATAAAATCATGGACACAGGCGATTATTTTTGCTTGATTTTTACAATCCATAGGAAAGTCCTTTCTTAATTTTTCGCAAAAAGAACTTGACCTAAATGGATTTTAAAAGCTACCTATAATCCTTTGATGAAAGCTTTTTTTGTATGTTGAATTATAAATTGATAATCATTAATTACATAAATACTCTCTGGATATTAATCAAATGGTTTTTCAATCCTTCTTCCTTTTACATATCTTTCTACTATATACCTATCATCACCTATATAGATAAACTTCTGGAGCCTTTCTTCTATTGACAACTCATTTATATCTGATAAAGAACTATCATCAATTACTAGAGCATCAAATTCATAGCCCTTTTCGAAACTTCCTACCTTGCCAAAGAAACTTCCACCGCCCTTAGTTCCAAGGAAAAATCCTTCACTAAATGTAAGTGGTGCCAATTCCTTATTTGAATTTATCCAAGCCATTTTAGAAGCCTGAATAGTTCCTGCTATGATATTTGGTATGCTTAAACTATTTCCACCAGAAATATCTGAGCCTAATCCCACCGGTACTCCCTTGTTCAAAAATTTCCTAACTGGCATTATACCACTTGACAAATTATAGTTTGAATAAGGGCAATGTGCCGCATAGACCCCATTTTTAGCCATTAAATCAATCTCTTCATCAGTGTTATATATGCAATGTGCCATTATGGTACTAGTTTGACCAAATAGATTAAAGTCATCATAAACAGAAGCGTAATTTTCAGAATTAGGAAAAAGCTCTTTAACCCAAATGATTTCAGATTTATTCTCATTTAAGTGAGATTGAACAGGTATTTTATAATCAATAGCCAAGCCTGCTAAACTCTCAAGTAATTCTTCGGAACAAGTAGGGATAAACCTAGGTGTAACAATAGGTTTAACCCATGATGATTTATTCATATATTCTTTTATTATTTCTTCAGTATCAACTATAGATGCTCTTGTATTTTCTGTAAGATAAGGAGCAGTATTTCTATCCATATTTACTTTTCCTACATACGCTCCTAAACCAGATTCTATAAACATATCCAATAAGAGTTTAGTACTTTCTTTATGAATACTTGCAAAAACACCTGACCTAGTAGTTCCAACTCTCCATAGCTCATTTATAAGTCTAGAAAACACTTTTCTAGAATAATCTAAATCACTATATTTTCCTTCCTCAGGAAATGTGTAGGTTTCAAGCCAAGGAATAAGTTCCTTATCTAATCCTAAACCTCTGTTAGGATATTGAGGAGCATGAAGATGTAAATCAACAAATCCCGGTATAATTAATTTATCAGAAAAATCTTGAATTGTATAGTTTTTGTAAGATTTATCTAACTCGCTACAAATATCTACTACTTTTCCGTCTTCTACTATTATGTACGAATTCTTATGAATTTGGAATTTTTCTTTTGTTGGAGTAAAAGCTATATTACCCTTTAGTACTATTTTACTCATAATTCAACACCCCTTATATTATTATCTAGACTTTCAACGGATATTAACCAACATAACTTCTCATTTATATTATAATATTATCTAGATAACAATCCTATGTAGATATTATACAAATTCAATAAGTTATTCTACACTTTCCTAATATAACTTTTCCAAAATGTCTATCTCTTTATAACGACGGATTACTTCTATAACTTCTTCCATTGTCTTATCTATAATTTTATCTTTATGATATACAATACTAAAATTTCTCTCCCATTTAAATTCTGGATTGCTAATTAACTTCATTTCTCCATTTTTGATTTCTTCTTCTACCAGACGAACGGAAAGCACTCCTAAACATTGATGTTCTATTATTGCACTCCTCATAGCACCAGGACAATTAGTTTCCCATCGAGTTTTTATAGTAACACCATTATCCAGCAAATAATCTTCAAATAATTTTCTTGTACCACTACCTTTTTCTCTCATAACAAAATCCATATCTTGTAAATCATATAGATTAACTTCTTTTCTTTTGCTAAAAATATGATCTTTACTACAAACAAGAACTAAATAATCATCTACTGCTGGAATACAAATTAAATTAGGATTTGTAATCTTTCCTTCTACTAAGGCAATATCTAATTCTGATTTTAGAAGCCTTTCCTCTATGGTACTTGTATTATTTACATAAGCATATGGTTCAATTTTAGGATTATTTTCTTTGATTCTCTGAATTATATTAGAAAGAAGACAATTTCCTATAGTTATTGTTGCTCCTATGTATATCTTATTAACCCCACTTATTGAAAACATTTTTTCTTCTAAATCATCATATTGTTTTACTACTTTTCTAGCATAAGAAAGTAGTTTTTTACCTTCTGGAGTTATATGTAATCTTTTACAAAGACGTTCAAATAAAAGCACCTCATAATACTCTTCTAACTCTCTAATAGTTTGACTTACAGTAGGTTGAGAGATGAAAAGTTTTGATGCTGCAACACTCATTTTTCCACTATCTGCAACTTCAATAAAGATCCTTAAATGTCTTATTGTCATACTTATTCCCCTTTATTTATAAAGATTTATTATTATAAATCTAAAATGTTTATAGGTTTTACCTATGATTATGATTAGATAATATCACTTTATTAATAGTTAAACAAGTGATATTATAATACCATAACGATCGTTAAAAATACTACAAAGGAGTGAGGATTGTGAAAGTCCTTATCATCGGTGGTGTAGCTGCTGGAACTAAGGTGGCTGCAAAATTAAAACGTGAAAATCGGGACCTTGAAGTTACAATATTAACAGAAAGCAAAGATATTTCTTATGCAGGTTGTGGTCTACCTTACTATGTAGGTAATGTAATTCCTGATAAAGATAAATTGATTGTTAACACTCCAAAAAGTTTTTTTGAATTAACTGGATCTAATGTACTAACAGAGATGAAAGTAACTAAAGTTAATCCTAAAGAAAATACAATAGAAGCTTTAGATTTGAAAACAAATGAAACTTATACATACGAATATGATAAGTTAGTCATTGCTTCAGGTGCACAACCCATAAAACCTCCTCTAGAAGGTGTAGATTTAGATGGTGTCTTCTTTATGAGAACTCCAGAAGATGCAATTTCATTACGGGATGCTATTGAAGCAGATAAAATCAAACGTGCTGTTGTAGTTGGTGGTGGATTTATCGGACTGGAAGTTGCTGAGAACTTAGCACTCCAAGGAATTAATGTTACTGTAATCGATATGGCTGAAATGGTTCCACCAGGATTTGAACCTGAATTTACCGAATATATTGCAAATCATTTAGCAGAACATGGAATTATGGTTTTTACAGGAACTAAATTAGAAGCTATTATCGGTGAAAACAAAGTGGAAAAAATTAAAACAGATAAACGTGTTATGAAAGCAGATGCAGTTATTCTTTCAATAGGTATACGTGCTAATACAGGATTTTTAGCTGATACCGATATTGAACTAATGCCAAATAGAACTATAAAAGTAAATAATTCTTTCCAAACTAATTATGAAAATATTTATGCTATTGGTGACTGTGCTAGTGTAGCAAATAAAATAACGGGAGAACATGCTTGGTCTCCAATGGGATCTACTGCAAATATCACAGGCCGTATTTTAGCTAAAAACATTAATGATGAAGGGATTAATTATGGTGGAGTTCTTGGAACAGGGATTGCCAAATTGCCTGAACTTAATATTGGTAGAACAGGATTAACAGAAGCTGCCGCTAAATACGCAGGTTATGATGTAATAAGTGTGGTAACAGTTGTAGATGATAAAGCACATTACTATCCAGATGCATCTTTCTTTATAGTTAAGATGTTAGCAGATAGAAATACTAAAAAGCTGTTGGGTTTACAGGTTTTAGGAAAAGGTGCTGTAGATAAAATGATAGATATTGCTGTAACCGCAATTACCATGGAGGCGACTTTAGAGGATCTTGAAAATATGGATTTAGCATATGCTCCTCCGTTTTCAACTGCTATTCATCCTTTTGCACATACTGTAAATGTCTTATTGAATAAAATAAGTGGCAATTTTAATACTATTACACCTTATGATTTTGCAGCCGGTAAAGCAGAAGGATATAAAATAATTGATGCATCTATCGTTCCATCCCTAAAGGGCATTCCTTATGTTGATCTTTCTAAGGTAGATGGAGAATTACCTGAGTATGGTAAAGATGAAAGGTTATTATTAGTATGTTCCAAAGGTAAGAGGGCCTATATGCTACAAAATCGCTTAAAACACTTTGGCTATACTAATACATTAGTTCTTGAAGGTGGTTCGATTTTAAATCAAATATAAATATAAAAAAGTAGGGGGTAAATAAATTATGGCAAGTTTAACAATTAGTCCAGAAAATCAAAAAAAAGTAAAAGCATTAGGTTTTCTTGCTAACAAAGGTACTGATAATTTCTCTGGTAGAATTATTACTGTTAATGGAAAAATCACTGCAGCTCAAAACAAATGTTTATCAGAAGCAGCAGAGCTTTTCGGCAATGGTACTGTAACATTTACATCAAGACTAACAATAGAATGTCCTGGAATTCCTTATGACAAAATTGAAGACTTTAGAGCTTATATAGCTAAAGAAGGCTTAAGAACAGGTGGTACTGGTTCTAAGGTACGTCCAGTAGTTTCTTGTAAAGGTACAACTTGTCAATATGGTTTAATTGATACTTTTGATTTATCAGAAAAAATTCATGAAAAATTCTTCAATGGTTATGCTGATGTAAAATTGCCACATAAATTTAAAATTGGTGTAGGGGGATGTCCTAATAACTGTATGAAACCTAGTTTAAATGACCTAGGAATCGTTGGACAAATGGTACCTAATTATGATAGTGAATCATGTAATGGTTGTAGAGTATGTAGTGTAGAAAATACTTGTCCAGTTCACGCTACTAAAGTTATTAATGATGTTTTAGAAATTGATAAAGAAATATGTAATAACTGTGGACGTTGTATTGGTACTTGTCATTTTGATGCTATACCAAATGGCCAAGTAGGATATAAGATATATATAGGCGGTAGATGGGGTAAATTAGTAAATCACGGAATTCCTTTAAATAAGATATTTACATCCGAAGAAGAGGTTATGGATATAATTGAAAAAACTATACTCTTATTTAGAGAACAAGGTGAAACTGGAGAGCGTTTATCTCAAACAATAGAAAGAATCGGTTTTGAAAATGTTGAAGCTCAATTATTATCTAATGAACTTTTAGACAGAAAAGAAGAAATTTTAAGCTCTGAACTTCATTTAGCTGGCGGCGCTACTTGTTAGTTAAATAAAGAAATTATCCAAAAGAAAGTTTTCAATAAAACTTTCTTTTGGATAATAATTATTTTTTAAATTCACTCGTCTTTTTTTTCACATTGTTTGACATAATTTTTACATTGTTTTATAAGGGGGAGAAAAATGAATAGTAAAAAACTCTTTGGTATTATCCTTTGTATTGGAATTGCTATTTTAGCCACATTTATAGGTGGATTACAAAATATAGTCGGTGCTCCAATGATTGGCTTATTCATAGGTATGCTTATATTAAATATCATGCCATCCATAGATAAAGACCTTAAATCTGGTACGTCTTACGCTGGAAAGAAATTTCTAAAATGGGGGATTATCTTAGCTGGTGCAACTCTTAATTTTAATCAAGTCTTAGGCTATGGGGCTAAGGCATTACCGTTACTTCTCTTTAATATTTGTTTATCCTTTGCTGTAGCCTATTTTGTGGGTAAAAAATTGGAATTATCAACTAATACTTGTACATTAGTTGGTGGTGGTAGTTGTATTTGTGGTGGTACTGCAATTGCAACTTTGGCTTCAATTATTAAGGCCAAAGAAACTGAAATTGCATATGCTATGACTGCTATATTTTTATTTGATATCTTAGCTGCTTTACTTTATCCTTATTTAGCTGGATTTATGGGATTGACTCCTAACCAATTTGGATTTTTAGCGGGTGCAGCTATAAATGATACTTCAAGTGTTGCTGCAGCTGAAGCAACATACAATGTTTTAAATAATCTTGATTCAAGTTTAGCAATTACTATAAAGCTTGCAAGAACTAGTTTACTAATCCTTGTTTCCATTGTTGCTACAATTATAACTGTAAAAAATGAATCTAAAGCAAATAAAGATAGCGGAGGACATATATCTATCGGCCAAACTGTTATGAAGGTTTTCCCATGGTTTATAGTTGTTTTCTTAGGAATGGCTATATTAAATACTTTAGGAGTATTTAATATTATTCCGGGAGCTTCAAAATTCTTTAAAACTGGCTATAAATTCTTAATTACAGCAGCTTTAGCTGGTGTTGGATTTAAAATTCATTTTAAAGACCTTTTCACAAAAGGAACTAAACCTATTATCCTTGGTGGATGTACTTGGGCTGCAGTTGCTTTATCCTCATTATTGTTTATTACAATCTTTGCTAACTATGTAGGATAATTTTAATAAGACCTAAGAGATATTTATCTCTTAGGTCTTATTATCGATTACTATTCTTTAATTGATTTTAAAGACTCATAATTTGATTTTATGGTATATTCTAAATCTTCCTCTGTATGTTCTATAGATAAAAACATACATTCAAATTGAGCTGGTGGAAGCATTATTCCCCTATTTAGCATTTCTTTAAAATACTTTGCATAAAGTTCAGTATCACATTTTTGAACATCATCATAATTGTTAAATGGCCCTTTTCCAAAGAATAGAGTAAGCATATTTTTAAATCTAACTATGGTAGCATTTATACCTAATTTTTCAATATTTTCGGAAATACCTTTTTCTAATTTTATTGCCATTTTCTCCATATAATCATATATGCTTTTATCTCTTTGTAAAAGCTTTATATTCTTATATCCTATGTGCATAGCAAGGGGATTACCTGAAAGAGTTCCAGCTTGATATACTCCACCTAGAGGAGATACCATTTCCATTATCTCTTTTTTTCCTCCATAGGCTCCTACCGGAAATCCTCCTCCTATGATTTTCCCAAAACAAGCCATATCTGGCTCTATTCCATATACTTCACTAGCTCCACCATAAGCAATTCTAAAACCAGTGATTACTTCATCAAAGATTAAAACAGAATTATATTCTTTTGTTATTTCTCTTAATTCCTTTAAAAACTCTGGTGTAGCTGCAACTAATCCCATATTACCAGCTACTGGTTCTACGATTATAGCTGCTATATCTGAGCCATTCTCTTCAAAGGTTTTCTTTATATCATGTAAATCATTATATCTACATACTAAAGTGTTTCTTACAATTTCTTCTGGTACTCCTAAGCTCGTAGGAACTCCATATGTTATGGTTCCTGAGCCAGATTTTACAAGAAGGGAATCACTATGTCCATGGTAGCACCCTTCAAACTTTATTATTTTATTTTTATTAGTATATCCTCTGGCAACTCTTATAGCACTCATAGTTGCTTCAGTACCTGAGTTAACCATTCTTACCATATCTATAGCTGGATAAGATTCTACCATTAGTTTTGCCATATCTACTTCAATTTTTGTAGGTAAACCAAAACTTAGTCCATCTCTTATTATATCTTCTATTCCTTCCATAAGTTCTTCATTTGAATGTCCTAAGATGGCTGGTCCCCAAGAACCTATATAGTCTATATAAATATTCCCGTCCTCATCTTGTATTTTACTTTTGTAACCCTTAGAGATAAAAACAGGTGATGAATTAACAGATTTAAAGGCTCTAACAGGACTATTTACACCACCAGGAATATATTTTATACCTTCTTCATATATTTGTTTTGATTTTTCCAAATTCAAATTAATCTCCCCTTTACATTTTATTTAAGAGATTTTGCCACATCCTTAGCAAAGTATGAAATAATAATATCGGCTCCTGCTCTTTTTATTGAAGTCAAGACCTCCATTATTATTTCTTCCCCCATAATTCCGTTTTCTATTGCCATTTTTATCATAGAGTATTCTCCACTTACATTATAAGCTGCAATAGGCATATTAAAATTATCCTTAACCCTTCTTATTATATCTAAATAGGAAAGAGCAGGTTTTACCATTACTATATCCGCACCTTCTTCTATATCATACATTACTTCTCTTATGGCTTCATTAGAATTTGCCGGGTCCATTTGATAAGATTTTCTATCTCCCCAAGCAGGTGCAGAATCTGCTGCCTCTCTAAACGGACCATAAAATGACGATGAATACTTAGCACTATATGCCATTATTGGAATCATTTCAAATCCATTTTCATCTAATACCTTCCTTATATATCCAACTCTTCCATCCATCATGTCAGAAGGTGCTACCATATCTGCTCCTGCTTCTGCATGGCTAAGAGCGATTTTTCCTAAATAAGATAAAGTCTCATCATTATCTACATCGCCCTGCTCAGTTATAATGCCACAATGTCCATGAGATGTATATTCACACATACATACATCTGTAACTATATACATTTCAGGAAAATTTAATTTAATAGCTCGTATTGCTTTTTGAATAATCCCTTGAGTTGCATATCCTTCAGAACCTATATGGTCTTTTTTATCTGGTATTCCAAATAATATTATAGATTTTATACCTAAATCCATAATTTCCTTTATTTCTTCTAAAACCTTATCTACTGAAAAATGATAAACTCCCTTCATAGAGGAAATTTCTCTTTTTATATTTTCTCCTTCTACAATAAATAAAGGATATATAAAATCATATACTGATAACTTAGTTTCCCTTACCATACTCCTAATTGAAGGATTTTTTCTTAATCTTCTAGTTCTATTCATTTTATCTTTTCTCCTTCATAAGTAATTCTAACACTCCATCTACTGTATAGGTTTCAGCTTGTCTATATACCACATAACCTTCATCTTCAATAGTCTTTGTAGTAATTGGCCCAATGGATATTATCTTTCCTTTATCTAAAATTATTTTACTATCATTTCCAAGTATTTCAACAAAGTTTACAAATGTTGATGAAGATGTAAACAATAAATAGTAAGAATCTAAATCTTCTATTGCATTGATTATCTCATCTTTACTTTCTTTGCTTTTTACAGTATCGTAGATTACTAATTCATCTACTAAGGAAACTTTACCTAATTCTTCTACTAATTCTTGTCTGCCTAATTTTGCTCTTGGAATCAGTACTTTATCTTCTCTAGTTAGTACTTCCTTTAATTTATCTATTAAATCTTCTGCTACAAACTCCTCTGGTATTATATCTACTATTATTCCATATTTTCTAATGGCATTTGCCGTTTTAATTCCTACAGCAGCTATTTTAATTCCTGCTAAAGTTCTTATATCTTCTAATTCTAAAAGCTTTTTAAAGAAAATATCTACTCCTGTAACACTGGTAAATACTATATATGAATATTTACTTATATTTTTAATAGCTTCTTCTAACTCTTTGTTTGGAGTTATCTCTTCTAATTTTATAGTAGGAAAAGATATAACATTTCCTCCCAATTTTTCTATTTTTTTTATTGTATCTATTGCATGGGCTTTTTCCCTAGTGACTACTATATTTTCTCCTAATAAGGGCTTCTTTTCATAGAAATTTAATTTTTCTCTTAAACTTACTACATCTCCAATAGCTATTAAACTTGGTGGCTTTATTTTTTCTTTTAAGGCCTTTTCATATATATTAGAAAGATTTCCTTCTAATACTTGTTGCCTAGGAGTAGTTCCCCAATTTATAATGGCTGCAGGAGTCTCTTTGCTTTTTCCATGTTTTAATAAATTTTCTGTTATTTTTTGTAAGTTTGAAACACCCATTAGAAAAACTAAAGTACCCTTTAATACGGCCAACGCTTTCCAGTCTAATTCTTCATTTTCATCTTTTAGATGCCCAGTAATTACATGAAAGGATGTAGCTATTCCCCTATGTGTAATGGGTATTCCTGCATAGGCAAGTCCACCAATTGCAGAAGTAACACCTGGCACTACCTCAAAATCTATCCCTCTATCATAAAGGTATTCGGCCTCTTCCCCACCTCGTCCAAATACATAAGGGTCTCCTCCTTTGAGTCTTGCAACTATATTTCCCTTATTAGCCTCTTGAAATATTATTTCATTTATTTCATCCTGTGTTTTTGTATGATCTTTGGATGCCTTTCCTACATAGATTAGTCTACATCCTTCTTTAAGATCTTCTAATAATCTAGGACTAGCTAATCTATCATATACTACTGCATCTGCCTCTTTTAAGTATGAAGAGCCTTTTAATGTTATTAAACCTGGATCTCCTGGACCTGCTCCTATTAGATATACTTTCCCTTTCATGCTTTATTCATCTCCTTAACCATGTCTTTGGCTAAAACATATCCTATATCTTCTAATGAATCTAGATTTCCCTCTATAGATCTTCTTATTAAAACTTCTCCATCCATTGTACCTAAAAGTCCTTCTAAGTATATTTTGTCGCCTACGACTTCACAGTATGCTCCTACTGGAATATGGCAACTTCCCCCTACACCCTTCAGAAATGCTCTTTCCACTTTCCCTTGGATTTCTGTTTTTGTATGGGATATACTTTTTAGAATATTATCAAGTCTATTATCATTCTCTCTAATCTCAATAGCTAATATTCCTTGTGTAGGAGATGGTAATACTATATCTCTATCTAAGTGAACTACTCGTTCTCCTAAATTCAAACCTAATCTATTGATTCCTGCTGCTGCTAGTATTACTCCATCTAAATTTTCTTCTTCTATTTTCTTTATTCTAGTTTCTATATTTCCTCTTATTCCAACCATTTCCAAGTCTGGTCTACATTTTAATATTTGATATTTTCTTCTTTTACTACCTGTCCCTATTTTTCCACCAAGAGGTATATCATCAATACTATTTATGCCTTTCCTTAAAACTAATACATCTCTATAATCTTCTCTTTCTGGTGTAAAAGATAATTTTAATCCTTTTGGAAGTTCTCCAGGCATATCCTTCATACTATGTACAGCCATGTCAATAGTACCATCTAATAATTCTCTTTCTATTTCTTTCGTAAATATTTCTTTACCACCTATCTTGTCAATAGGAAGATCTTTGATAATATCCCCCTTTGTTTTTATTATCTTGACCTCACATTCAACATTTGGATGAGCTTTTTTTATAATATCTATGACCATATTTGTTTGCGTTAATGCCAAATTACTTCCCCTAGTGCCAACTATTATTTTCATATTACCAGTTCTCCTTATGTAAATTTAATCTTTTAACTTTATTAACAAATCCTTTAATTCATCTATATCTAAGCTTAAAGCATATTCCATCGCTTCTTTTGTTTTATCTCTATGTTTCTCTAATACCAAATATCTAACTTCCTCTAAAAGATTTAAATATTCTTTGTTAAATTTTTTATACTTTTCTTCCATATCCGTTCTTATTTTCTTACTTAAGTATGGAAAACTTCCCATTGTAGAAATAGAAATTGTTAAATTATCATTGCTTATAATAGAGGGGGTTATAAAATCAGAACTATCTCTATTGTCAACAATATTAGCTAATATACTTAAATCCTTACAATCATTTGAAATTTGCTGGTTTATTTCTTTAGAGGATGTTGCTGCTATTACTAAGAAAGCGTCGTGAATATATTTTTTATTATATTTATCATATATAAAATTTAACTTTTCTTTATACTTTTCTTTTAAGTCTCTAAATTTCTCAATATTATTTGGACTTAAAATCATTACTTTCCCGCCAAATTCTAGAAACTTTGCAGCCTTTCTATAGGCTACTTCTCCTCCACCAACGACTATAATTAATTTATTACTGATATTTATCATTATAGGATAAAACATAGTCCACCTCTATATTTGAAATAATCTTTTCATTATTTCTATATATTCTTCTGAATTTTCCTCATCCGCTTTTTTTAGAATCTTAATAGGTTCTCTTATAAACTTCTTCAAGGCAGACATGATCATCTTATCTATTATCTTTTTCTCTCTTTTATCTAATTCTACTTTTCTATTAATATAATTCATAGTGTCTTCCTTTATAGAAAAGCATCTTTTATTTAAAGATTCTATGACAGGATCAACGTCTAAGGTGGTTATCCAGTTTATGTATTTCCCTACATCTCCATTTATTATTTCTATAGCTTCTTCTGAAAGTTCTTTTCTTCTTAATAGATTTTCTTCTGACATTTTTTGCAAATCATCGTTATGATATAAAATTACATTTTCTTTTTCTCCAATTTTGGGGTCTACATCTCTAGGAAGGGCTAAATCCAATATGTATAATCTATTTGGTAACTTTTTTATATCCCTATGGGTTATAATTGTATGAGGCGCTCCTGTAGCAGTGATTAAAATATCTATATTTTCCAAGATATCATATCTTACATCATATTCTATGGGAGTTAATTTATCAAAATCCTTACATATCTCTTTCACTTTTTCATAGGTTCTATTAGTTACATATATTTGTTCTAGTTCTTCTTCATATAAATATTTAATAGCTAAGGTACCTATTTCTCCCGCTCCAATTATAAGAGCTTTTTTACCATTTAAAGAGCCTATTTCTTTCTTGAGAAGATTTATTCCAATATAGCTAGTAGATAAGGGTATTTCAGATATCTTTAATTTGCTTCTTATTTTTTTCCCCTCAAATATTGCATCCATAAACAATCGATTTAATACCTTTTTGCTAAATCCTAAGTTCATAGAAAATGTCATGGATTCTCTTATCTGTCCTAATATTTGATCTTCTCCTAATACCATTGAGTCAAGTCCTGCAGCTACCATATAAAGATGAACTACAGCATCCCTTCTTTTTTTAACAAAAATATAGTCTTCTGCTTGTGAAAACTTAAAGAATTCTTTATAAAACTCTTTGACCTCATCTATTGATAGATCAATATTATCACTTGCAACATATATCTCACTTCTGTTGCAAGTTGAAACAATGATTATTTCCTTCGTAGATTTATCTAATATCTGATCTGAACTTTCTATCTTCATAGATTCAGAAAAGAAAAACTTTTCCCGTACTTCAATTGGTGAATTATTGTGATTTATTCCAATTACTGCTACTTCCATTTTTGCCCTCCTATATAATGAAAACTCTCGTTAACGTCTATTATAAAACTTCAATATAATAACTAGTCTATACCCTAATGATATTTCATTATTAAATTTTTGACAAGCTTTTATATGGATATAATAGTTCAGTAATTTCAATATCAAACATAGTAAATCTTAATGAATATTCAATAAATACAAAAAGTGAAGTTATTATTCTTCCCAAGCAAGTGACCTTTCTACAGCTTTTTTCCAGCCATAATAGAGTTTATCTCTTTTTTCATTATCCATAACAGGGTAAAATTTTCTTTCTATATTCCATTTATCATTTATTTCCTTTTTATCTTTCCAAAAACCTACCGCAAGTCCTGCTAAATAAGCTGCTCCAAGGGCAGTAGTCTCTGTTATCTCTGGTCTCTCTACTGTTGTAGATAGTATATCAGATTGAAACTGCATAAGAAAATTATTCACTACTGCACCACCATCTACTTTAAGAGATTGAAGTTTAATATTTGAATCCTCTTGCATGGCCTCAAGTACATCCCTTGTTTGATATGCAATTGACTCAAGAGTAGCTCGTATTATATGTTCCGATTTAGTTCCTCTAGTAAGCCCCACTATAGCTCCCCTTGCATACATATCCCAATAAGGTGCCCCTAGACCTACGAAGGCAGGCACTACATATACACCGTTGGAATCTTCAACCTTTGTTGCATAATATTCGGATTCCTCGGCTGTTCTGATAAGTCTTAGTTCATCTCTTAACCATTGTATAGAAGCTCCTGCAACAAATATGCTTCCCTCCAATGCATATTCTATCTTACCATCTACACCCCAAGCAATTGTAGTTAACAAACCGTTTTTTGATGGTACAAAGTTCTCACCTGTATTCATAAGCATAAAGCATCCAGTTCCATAGGTATTTTTTGCCATTCCCGGTTCAAAACAATTCTGTCCAAACAATGCGGCCTGCTGATCACCTGCTATACCTGATATAGGTATCCTAGCACCACCAAAGGTTAGATCATCTGTATATCCATATATTTCAGAGGAAGACTTTACTTCTGGCAACATGCTAACAGGTATATCCAATGCTTTCAATAGTTTTTCGTCCCATTTAAACTCCTTAATATTATAAAGCATAGTTCTAGATGCGTTAGAATAATCCGTTATATGTACCTTCCCTCTGGTTAAATTCCATATAAGCCAAGTATCTACAGTACCAAATAATAGTTTGCCTTCATCGGCTAATTTTCTTGCCCCTTCCACATTATCTAGTATCCATTTAATTTTTGTGCCTGAAAAGTAAGCATCTAACACAAGACCTATATTATTTCTAATATATTCCTCCATTTCCATCTTTCTTAAACTGTTACAGATGTCTGCCGTACGTCTACATTGCCAAACTATTGCATTATATATTGGCTTCCCAGTATTTTTATCCCAAACTATTGTAGTTTCTCTTTGATTTGTAATACCTATAGAAGCTATTTCATCTGGTCTAATACCTGCTCTTTCCAAGGCTTCTCTAGCCACTCCTGATTGAGTCCCCCATATCTCCATAGGATCATGCTCTACCCAGCCAGCTTGAGGATAAATCTGATTAAACTCCTTCTGGGCCTTCCCTACAATTTTTCCATGTCTATCAAAGATAATAACACGAGAACTAGTAGTCCCCTGATCAAAGGCCATAATATATTTTTTATCCATGGACACACCTCTCTTATACTCTTTATTACATTATACCATCATTTAAACATTTTCCTCAAACTAATATAGAGAAGATTTTTAATCTAAATAAATACCCCTTTATAGATACCCCTTTGGTAATATTATGTAAACCTGCCATGTATTGAGGGTTTATTTACCCCTTGCACTAGTGATATACTTTTAAAAAATTCAATTTATTACAAATTGATTACAATTTATGAAAGGAGGCAAGTTAAGATAGTTAAATTTACTCAAAATTTCAAGGAGGACAAAAATATGTTTACAAAGAAAAGAAAAGTAATTTACTCATTAATAGCCGCCCTAATGCTTAGCTCATCTGCAGCTAATGCTGCAAGCTTTGATCTTGCAAATTTTGATTGTAATTCAATATTAAATAATTACATCAAAGAATACGGCATCAATTTCAATTATGACTCCAATAAAAATTCAAATACACAACAAGATACAACAGACAGCAGTTGTTCTAAATTTGATTTGACAGCTATTGTTAATAAACTAGGAAATTGTTTAACAAAATAAAGATATAGTTTTAAAAATTCTATTTATTATAAATTGATTACAATTTATAAAATCAAACTAATCAAAAAAAGTTAAGTTTATTCAGATTTTCAAGGAGGACAAAACATGTTTACAAAAAAAAGAAAAGTAATTTACTCATTAGTAGCAGCCACAATACTTAGTTCATCTGCAGCTAGTGCTGCAAGTTTCGATCTTACGAACTTTGACTATAACTCAATATTGAACAATTATAACAAAGGATACTCTCAAAATTATAACTATGATTGCGATAAAAATTCAAATACACAACAAAATACAACAAGTAAAAATTATCCTAATTACAATTGGACAATAATTACTAATAGACCAGGAAGCAAACCAGGAAATGTTATAACAATTCCTAAGCCAACTACACCAACAAACCCAGCACCAACTGAGCCAACAAAACCTAGTAACCCAGAGCCAACTACACCTACCGAACCAACAACACCTACTAATCCTAAACCAACTACACCACCTACAACTGAAACACCTTCAGTATCAGGATTATCAGCAATAGAAACTGAAGTAGTTAGATTAGTAAATATTGAAAGACAAAAAGAAGGTTTAAAACCGCTTGTAGCAAGTAGTGAACTTTCAAGTGTAGCTAGGAAGAAATCTGAGGATATGGCAAAAAACAATTATTTCAGCCACACTTCTCCTACTTACGGTTCACCTTTCGATATGATGAAACAATTCGGTATTAAATACAATACCGCAGGAGAAAATATTGCAAAGGGTCAACCTACTGCTCAATCTGTAGTCACTGCATGGATGAATTCATCAGGACATAGAGCAAACATAATGAATCCTAGCTTCAATAAAATAGGTGTTGGACATTATAAATCCTCTAATGGAACAAACTACTGGACTCAAATGTTCACTAATTAATTAGACAGTCAAAATATAATTTTTAATATATAGGATTTTGTGGTATAATAATAGTTAGCCTTCTCAAAAGAGAAGGCTAACTATTTTATTATGTAGGTGAGAAAATGAATAGAGAAAACGAAAGAAGAAAATTATTAGGTGAAGAACCCATTGGAAAATTACTAGTTAAATTTTCCCTACCTGCTATCACAGGAATGATAGTAAATGCATTATACAATATAGTAGATAGAATCTTTATAGGTAAAGGTGTAGGTGAACTTGCTATTGGAGGCTTATTTATTAGCTCACCTATTTCTTTGATTATCATGGCTTTTGGTATGTTAATAGGTATAGGAGGAAATACATTAGTATCTATCAAATTAGGTCAGGATCGTAAGGAAGAAGCCGAGAAAGTTACTGGAAATTCATTTGTTCTTTTGATACTAATATCCTTATGTATATCTGTTTTTGGTCTTATTTTTTTAAAACCTTTATTAAATGTTTTTGGTGCTTCTCCTTCAAACTATCAATATGCTTATGATTATATGAAGATAATATTAATCGGAGCACCACTTCAAGCTATTGGTTTTGGAATGAATAACTTTATTCGTGGTGAAGGCAGTCCAACTATTGCAATGAAAACCATGTTAATAGGTGCCATTTCAAATACTATATTAGATCCCATATTTATCTTTTGGTTTAATATGGGTGTAGAAGGTGCTGCTCTTGCAACTATTATTTCTCAAGGTTTATCAGCTCTATGGGTTATGAGATATTTCTTTGGCGGAAAGAGTATGTTGAACATTAAAAAGGAATATCTAAAATTAAAACTAGAACTTGCAAAAGATATAGTATTAATAGGCCTTGGACCTTTTAGTATGCAAATAGCTGGCAGTATGGTAACTGTTCTATTAAACAATAGCCTAAAGAGTTATGGCGGTGATTTGGCTAACTCAAGTATGGCTGTTATAAATAGCGTAGCTATGATGGTAATGATGCCTGTATTTGGTATCAACCAAGGTTCTCAGCCTATTATTGGATTTAACTATGGAGCTCAAAAATATGATAGAGTAAAAGAAACTCTAAAATATGCTACCATAGCTGCAACTGCAATAACTACCATGGGATTCTTATTAACTCAACTATTTCCTGCTCAGTTATATCAACTTTTCATCAGTAAAGAAGGAAATATCACAGAAATATTAAAAATCGGTATTCCAGGAATGAGAATATATCTAGCTATGTTTCCTATAGTAGGCTTTCAAGTTGTAAGCTCCAATTATTTTCAAGCCACAGGCAGACCGAAACACGCCATGCTACTTAGCTTATCAAGACAGGTGTTTGGTTAGCTGGACCTATTTCAGATCTTATAGCGTCTATAATCACTGTATATTTTGTAATTAAAAGTGTGAAAAACCTTGTTGATGAAAAGGATCCAAAATTTAACAATATAATAGAAGAAAATTAGGACCTAATAAATTTAGGTCCTTTAATTATATCTATAAGATTTTTAGTCATTCTCGCTGTAAATCCCCAAATAATATAATCCTTATAGTGATAAAACATAACAGAGTGTTTTCCGCTTCTCCAGTTATAATCTCTTCCTTTAGGTATTAAATTATAAGGGAATTCGTCATTTAATACTGTTTTTAGATCTAAATAATAAATATCCGGCTCATTTTCTAAGAAGAAGTCTAAGGGAACTGTGAATATATGATCCACTTCATGAGGATTGGGAACTATATTATCCACAATTAATCCAGAAATAGTGCCTAAAAAGCAATGAATAGTAATATTGGCATAGGAAACTAAATAATCTAATTCTCCAATTATGTTTATATTTTCTTCTTTTATGTTCAATTCTTCAATAGTTTCTCTTATGGCTGCCTCTTTAAAAGTTTCATTATCTTCCACTTCTCCCCCTGGGAAAGATATTTCACCAGGCTGATTATTTAGATTTTTAGATCTTAGTTCATATATTATTTCCAATCTATTATTGTTTTCAACTATTGGTATAAGTACTGAATAATTCCGTTTTATATCTATGGGCCTAGGAGTTCTGTTCCTAATTATTTCTCTAATTTCTTCTATATCCATCCTTTACACCTCTCTATCTGGTAAAATAAGTAACAAAAATGGTGCCAGGCACCAATTTTGTTACTTATTTTAAAAGGAGTCTTATTAGACTCCTTATCTTTAAAGTAAATTTTCCCCTTCTTCCCAATCTACTGGGCAAAGTCCACCAGTTTTTAGAGCTTTAAGTACTCTTAGAGTTTCATCAACTGATCTTCCTACATTTAAATCATGGACTACTGAATATCTAACTATTCCCTCTGGATCTATAATAAACAGCCCTCTTAAAGCAACACCCTCTTCTTCTATCAATATTCCATAGTCACTAGCAACTTTCTTTGTCATATCAGAAGCCATAGGGAAGTTTACTTTACCTAAGCTTGAATTAATCCATGCCTTATGTGAATGCTCACTATCTACAGATACAGCTAATACTTCTGCATCTTCTTTTTTGAAGTCATCTATTCTCTTACTATATCCTGTAATCTCTGTAGGGCATACAAAAGTAAAATCTAATGGGTAAAAGAACATAACTAACCATTTTCCTTTATAGTCTGATAGACGAACTTCTCCAAAGTTACATCCATCTCCATCACAAGTGTTCATTCTAAAATCTGGTGCTTGTTTTCCTACTATTCTATCCATTATATACCTCCATATTTTATCTTTTAGTTTTTGATTTATTTATCAATCATTTTATTTATATCCAATTTTATATAAAATAAACATTAAATTGATAATTATTATCATTTAGATGTAGCTCTTCTATATTCCAACAAAAAAGAGAGATTTACTCTCTCCTACTAAACATTATATCTGCTATATCAAGCAAAACTTCATCCTTATTAAGAATTGGAAGTATATCTACTTTTTCTATTAGTTTATCTAGCTTACCTATATCTTCTTTCTCTCTTATTATATTTTTGTCCTCTACCTTAGATAATAGTTCTTCAAAGGTATATATTTTAAACCTTTCTACATTAAGATATTCCGCCTTTTTCTCTAATAGATATACCAAATTCCTAAGTATAACTTTTATTTCTTTCTATACAACAACTATCGTAACACCATAGATGCCATAACTTATATATAAGTCAGAGGAACTCTTTTTCACTCATTTCATTAATTCATATGATTGAATTAATAAGATTAGTTTTTAAAGCGTTTGGCTTTTGAATGTTTTTGGTTTACTTTAGATGTAACAATTCCGTTCCTATTTTTAAGGTTAGGGGGGAAAAGAAAATGAAATTAACTAATCTTTTAATTGAATGCAAACAGGGGGATAAAAATGCATTACTAGACATTATATTAGAATTCATGCCACTCATAAATAAATATAATAGAAAATATTTTAAAGAAGATATTAGTTCAGAACTTATAATTTCAATGATTGAAGGGCTCGAAAAAATGGATATAGCAAATAATATTTCAGATGGTCAATTTGCAAACTACATTTCAACAGTTATAAGAAATAAATATATAGATATTGTACGAAAAAATATACGTTTTAATACTGAGATGCTAACAGATAATATCACTCGTTATCAAACTTTGACCACAAACATTGAATCTATCGAGAGTAAATTGAACTTTTATTACTTAATTAAACCATTAACTAAAAATCAAAAATGGGTTCTTGAACAAATTTTTATTCATCAAAAAACAGAAGTGGAAGTAGCCAAGGATAAAGGTGTAACAAAACAAGCTATTCACAATACAAAAAAACAGGCTTTTAAAAGAATAAAAGAAAACTTGGAAAGGGAAAAAATAAGATGGAATTAGAAGTGTTAAAAATTGCTGCTACTCAAGGAATATGGGCGATGTTAAGTATAAGTTTAATTTTTTATATTTTAAGAAATCAAGAAAAAAGGGATACCGCTCAAGAGTCTAGAGAAATTAAATATCAAGAAATTATATTTGTCTTAACAGACAAGTTAAATGTTATTGATGATATAAAAGACGATATTGTAGAAATTAAGAACAAAATAATTTAAATTCGTAGTTTACTTTAATGAAATCTATTTCGTTTATATATTATGAGAAACATTTAGCTAGTTAAAATTCTCAAAAGTTAAGAAGTAAAATTATGTATTTTATATTCTTTAGCTGCCTGTATTAAAAATAATTTTAGGAGGGAACAAAATGAGTTTAAGAAGAAAAAAAATATTTATCGACCCGGGACATGGTGGAACTAGTGCTGAAGGGAGAAGATTGTGCAATGGCTCTTATAATGTTGGGACAAGTGGTAACTTATCTGGAGATGAAAAAGATTCTGTATTAACAATAGGACTTGAACTTAAAGGATTATTAGAATCTGAAGGTGCAATTGTAGAAATAAGTAGAACTAGAGATATTCCTGTCTGTCTTGGAGAACGTGCTAGATTAGCAAACAGATGGGGAGCAGATGTTTTTATTTCTCTACACCATAATGGAAGTGATAATTCAAGAGCAAATGGAATTTCAGCTCATTGGTATAAAAGAATAAACAAGCCACTAGCCGAAGAAATGGCTAAAAGCATCCCTGAATGGACTGGACTAAATACATGGGGATCTACTGGTGTAAGAGAAGATAATTTTCAGGTATTAAGAGAAACAGAAATGCCTGCTGTATTATTAGAATTAGGATTTATGACAAACCCTGATAATGATGAATTCATTTCCCACTTTGAAGGAAAATTAGACTTTGTAAATGGAATATTTAAAGGTTTAGAGAATTACTTTTATTAAAATTCAAATAAACAAATACAATAATTGAATAAAAATAGTAAATAGAGTTAAAAAGATTTTTAACTCTATTTACTATTTTCAATATATTCAACAACTTCTTGTATTTTTTTATTTGAATTTGTAGCTTCCAAGGAATATTCGCTAGGATAATAAATAATTAATATATCATCTTCTATTGTATACTTATAATAATCATTATTAAATACTTCTTGAATTTGTTCTAATCCTTTATTTAAACTTTTTTCATCTTTAAAACAATATATAAGTAAAGTATCATCTAACAATTCATATATATCAGGCTTTAATTCATTTAGATTAAAGGAATCATCAACTAATTTAGACGATTGCGGTTTTAAAAATAATTCAAATTTATCAAAGGCATAAGTGATATTTTTTAATCTATCTATCTTTTCATAGCCAATATTTTTTTCAACATCTTTAGTGACATGTTGTTTTGAGTTGCCAAAAGAATTAATAAAACTTTCAAAAGTTAAGCGACTTGTTAGCTTTAAACCCAATAAAACTAAAATAATTAACGATACAGTAATAAGCTTTTTTTTCACCCTATTTAACACCTCCTATCTTCTAAAAAATATTACTTATATATTTTTTATTGTGAATTTGTCCATAAGCAGGTTTAGAATTAATAATTTATTTTTTATTTCTTTGCAAACTATAGATTATTAATTGGGGAGAGAGATTTACTCTCTCCTACTAAACATTGTATCTGCTATATCAAGCAAAACTTCATCCTTATTAAGAATTGGAAGTATATCTACTTTTTCTATTAGTTTATCTAACTTACCTGTCTCTTCTTTATCTCTTATTATATTTTTATCTTCTACTTCAGATAATAATTCTTCAAAAGTATATATTTTAAATCTTTCTATATTGAAATATTCTGCTTTTTTTTCTAATAGATATACTAGTAACTCCTCGTAACTACAAGATTTACCTACAGAAAGCATGGAACATATTTTAGGTATTATATGTTCTAGTAAAGATCTCCTATATGGAATTTCTGGAAGCTTTAATATTTCTTCCATCTTTCTTACTTCTTCTTCAGGTATACTGAGTAAAAAATTAAGATAATAATCCTTATCTTTTTCTGATACTATATAGTATCTATTCCCTTGAAGACCATTTAATGCCCTTAGTCCATCATAATATCCAAGTTCTATATTTGCCCTAGCCCTGTTGCTATCATATTCAAAGGATTTGCCTATACTATCAGATGGAGATATTACAATAGAGTTTGTGCCTTGTAAATCAAGTTTTTTTGTAAATCCCATGGCATGAGTTCTCACTAAAATTAAGTCCTTATACCCTCTATCTATGAGCATCTTAAAGGGAAGATTATCATAAAATCCTCCATCTAAATATAATTTACCTCCCAGTCTTTCAGATTTGAAAAAAGGCAGATAAGCACTTGCCATTAGATATTCTTTCAAATCTCCCTTCGGTATATCTTCTAAGTATACGTATAAAGGCTTAAATGGACTTAAATTTATGGTAACTATACCAAAATCCATACCAGACTTTCTAATCTTTTCCTCATCTATATACTCATCTAGTAGTTTTCTCAAAGGTGTTATATCAAATCCTTTAGTACTTATTATATTTTTTATTTTTTCTCGTAAAAAAGATAAGTCCTCTTTCACTAATTTTAATTGCATGATTTTATCTATTTCATCATCGTCTACATCAACAACCATAGAATAAGTAATTTCATTCCAAAGATCATAACACCTCTCATAATCATTTTGTACAATCATTGCTCCATTTAAAGCACCAATTGATGTTCCTGCAACTCCTTTTATCTCAATCCCCGATTCCATCAATGCTTTATAAACTCCCATATGATATGAACCTTTAGCTCCTCCGCCTTCTAATACTAGGCCATACATTTCCAATAACACCTCTTTACTACCGTTTTATTTTTATTATTCCATCTTTATCTATATTAGTCTTAAAATCTTTGGAAATTGTATTCATATATTTAATTTTCTCTTTTATCTCAACATCAGGTATAGGTCTTCCGCCTATTATTGTACAAGGTATAATCTGTATGCTATCTAAATCTTTATCTATGAGATTAATCTGACCAATTATAGTGTTTGAAGTTAGTTCATTTTTTGTGCCAAAAACAAAATTGCCTAAACTATAGAATATAGGCTTGCCATTGTAGATTTCAATGCCTTGTAATACATGGGGATGATGACCCATTACAACGTCTACACCTGCATCAACTAGTTTTTTAGCTAGTTCCATTTCTTGTTTTCTTGGGGTAGTACTAAGCTCTACTCCCCAGTGTATAGATAATATTAGAACATCTACATCTTTTTTCATTTCTTCCACTCTAGTCAATACTTCTTTTAAATGAGGATCATATGCACCTACTATGCCTGGTCTTTTATCTGTAGCATACCACTTTACATCAGGTACTACCCTAGTAAAAGATAACACTCCTACATTAATACCATTTCTTTCCACAATAGTACCTTCTATGGCCTCCTTTTTATTCTTGCCACCACCGGCCCTTTTTATTTCTGATTTATCTAAATGATTTAATGTATCTAGAAATCCATCATAACCATAATCTAAAGAATGATTGTTACCTAAGACAACTATATCTATGCCTGCATCTTCCATAGCTTTTAAATTCTTTGGATCAGATCTAAAATTAAATTGTTTATCAGGCCATGGAGTACCTCTAGTAGTAACGCTAGTCTCAAGGTTTCCTATAGTAATATCATCATTTTGAAAATAATCTTTTACCATTTCCCAAGGATACTCTACTCCATTTTTATTTATCCGTGCCCTCATACTGCCATCCATCAACATATCTCCCACTACAGATATAGTTGTTTTCTTTTTAATCTCTACATCTTTCTTTTCTACTATACTTATTTGTGCTCTTGGCCTTTCCTCAATCTTAAAAGGAAGTATATTTGAAAACATAGTCAAAACAAAAAATAGATATAATCCTCTATTCATTCAATCCCCCCATTTATTCAGTTCACAATTAACAATTCACTAGATGAACAAACCCTAAAGGACTACCAAATTATACCCTGCGGGGCAAATATCAGTAACTAAGTGATGAACACAAAATCAAAAACCATGATTTTTGTTCCCTACTTAAGTTAACAATTAAAAACCTTATAATCTTCTCAACATTAATTTGCTCCACAGTAAATAATGCTAGAGTTCATAAGATTATACTCAGTATGAGCAAATATATGTCATTCTGAGTATGATCGAAGAATCTTAATTTTTATCTTTTCATTGTTAGTTGTTCTCTGTTAATCGTTAATCACTAATTGTTCTTCGTTAATTATTGAAGTACAGTTTGGACATCTTGTTGCATCTATATGAATTTCTGTATAGCAGTATGGGCAAGCCTTTGTAGTAGGTACAGTTTCAACGACCTCTTCTTTTCTTTTTAATCTATTTAATTGTCTAATAACAATGAATATAGAAAAAGAAATAATTAAAAACTCAAGAATGGTATTAATAAATATTCCATAGTTTATAGTCGGAGCTCCTTGAGCTGCTGCCAATGATGGATAATAGTTCCCATCTAAGCTTATAAATAAATCTGTGAAATTTACATTTTTAATTAACAATCCAATTACTGGCATTATCATATCATTAACTAAAGATGTAACTATTTTACCAAAAGCTCCGCCTATGATTACCCCAACAGCTAAATCTATTACATTACCTTTTACTGCAAATTCTTTAAACTCTTTTAACATATCTTCTCCTCCTTTTATAATATTTAAATATACCCTTAAATATTATAATAAAAACTCTGATATTGTAAATCAGAGTTTTTATTATTAGATTATATTTATTATTACGTTATCTGTTTGCGAAAGTCCGTCTTTACATAAAACTCCTAATCCTTCTATAGTTTTCTCGATATTTGAACCTATTATACCAATATTTGGCTTGACTATTATATTTTCCAAGGCTAAATACGCAGCTAGTACAGCTTCACCGGCTGAAGTTGACAGTTTAAAAGAACAAGTTTCTTTGGCTCCATCGCATATCATACCCGTTAAATTTGATAGCATATTATTAGCAGCACCACTAATCTCCTGATCGTTTCCTCCTAACATCCAAGTGATACCTACGCTAGCGCCCACCCCTGCAGCTATGGCACATCCACACATGGCTGATAATTTTCCAGTATAAAGTTTTATATATTTGTTTACTACATGAGCAAAAAATACAGCCTTTAATAGCTTTTCTTCTTCAATGTTATTATCCTCGGCTACTGCAACTATCGGTAATACTACTCCCAGACCTTGATTTCCGCTTCCTGCACTTGTCATTATTGGGCAATTGCCACCACCCATTCTCATATCAGCAGATGCAGCCGTAAGAATTCTTGCTTTAGTAAATGCATCAATTTGCATTTTATTCTGCCCCTGTAATTTCTTTAAGGCAGCACCTAACTTTAATCCCTTATCTCCTTTTAATCCATCATAGGCAGCCTCTTTATTCATATTTATTCCATCTTTAATAAATAGAATTTCTTCTATAGAAAAACTTTCTACAATCTTTCTTATTTCTTCAAACGTCATTTCCCTTAAAGCCTCATATGAAAGGGCATCTTTTTCTTGTAAAACTCCTTTATATATTATCTTTCCATCTACTTTTACCATATCTATAAAATTATGACTATTTTTTAATATTACTTCTACTTTCTGTGATTTAGATATAAAGTGAATTTCTACATATACATCTGGACTTTTTTCTAGATATCCTACTGTGATTTTCCCTTCCTCTACTAATTTATGAGCTAAATCAATATAATGTCTATTAACATTTTTAAGTACCATTAATCCATCATCAGCATTTCCCGCAACTATTCCTAGGGCGGCTGCTAATTCTAGTCCCCATTCTTCTGTATTTGGTATTATTACAGATTTGCCATTTTTAAATATGTTTTTACTTACTAAAACTGCTATCTTCTCTATATGTGAATCTATATATTTTTTACCAAAAGAAGCAGCATAGGCTACAGCAACTGGTTCTGTACATCCTATGGCTGGCACTGTCTCTCTTTTTACCATATTCAATAGATATTTTTTCTTTTCTTCATTTATCATAAAATTAGCACCTCTCTTTTAAATCCCATTTAAAGTCAAGTTTACACCAGGTAAAAATAAGACTTTCCTATGGTTATAGAATAATCATTGCAAACTTTGTGCCAATCCTATGAATCAAATAAAAAACTCCTATAATTAGCTATAGGACCAGGTTTTAGATCTTTTTGTAGTTTATCCAATATATATTTCATTCGCATTGTTGCGAATAATTTTTAGATATATCAACTAAATATAGTGAAATATTCTTGGTTTACATCAATTTGCAATAATGCGAATAAATTTGCATTATTGCAAATTAAATTTTGTTAGTTTTCTATATAAAGTTGACAGATTAATATCTAGTATTTCAGCTATTAACTCCTTATCTTTAGTAGAATAACCATATTCTTCAAGATACCTTGCTAATATTTCTTTTTCATAACTATCAACCATATCCTTCAAAGTTCTTTTATGATTAAATTTTATGTCTTTTTCATTATTACAGAAATATTCTTTTATATTAGCAGGTAAATCATCATATGAAATTTCCTTTTCCTGAACCACATTGACTAAGTATTCTATTGTATTTTCTAGTTCTCTAATATTACCAGGCCAAGGATATTTGTGGAAAGCGTTCTTTATTTCTTGAGAATAATATTTCTTTTCTTTTTCTAGCTTCATACAATTTTTATTAAGTAAACTTTCACTTAATAAATCAAGATCTTCCTGTCTTTCTCTTAATGGAGGTATATTTATAGGTATTACATTTAATCTATAATATAAATCTTCCCTAAATTCTCCGCTTAAAACCATTCCTTCTAAGTTCCTATTGGTAGCTGCTATTAGCCTAAAGCTAATACTTATCAATTCCTTTCCTCCTACCCTAATAAATGCTTGTTCTTGCAATACTCTTAGCAGCTTAGGCTGGAGATGAATAGGTAAATCTCCTATTTCATCTAAAAATAAAGTACCTCCATTGGCTAATTCAAATTTACCCATTTTTCCTTCCCGTTTTGCTCCTGTAAATGCTCCTTCCTCATATCCAAATAATTCAGATTCTAAAAGATTATCTGGAATAGAAGCACAATTTATAGCTATGAAAGGAGCCTTATTTCTATCACTTTCATAATGAATAGCTCTAGCAAAGAGTTCTTTACCTGTACCACTTTCACCCTTTAGTAATACAGAAGATTCACTAGGAGCAATATTCTTTGCTATTGATTTAACCTCCAACATCTTGGGACTATCTCCCAATATATCTTTAAATGTTACTTTTCTTTCCCCTTCTATCAGTCTATAAGCACTTCTTACCATATCAAAAGTCTTCTGAATTTCTAAAATGCTACTAACTTTCTTTCCTTCTACCATCACAGGAATATTTCTTATAATAAAACTCTTTTTCTTATTACCTATTTTGATCTTTTTCTCTATAGAAAAGTCTTCTTCTCCCTTTTCCTTTAAATATGGAAATATCTTATCTATACTACTATCTATTAACTTATTTTTATCTTTCATAAGATAGCTTTCAATACTGGAATTAACAAACTTTATATTTCCGTCCTCATCAGTACATATAAGCCCTTTATCTAAGCTATCTATTATCATTCTTGTTTCTTCATGTTGAATAGTAATATTCTTTATAGTTTCATAATAATTAATATTTCCAACTATTAAATCTGATAGCCTACTTAAGAAAATTAAAAGATTTTCTTTTTGTTCTTGTATCTTCTTTTTTTGCTCATTCTTAAAAGCTATAAGTCCAATTACTCCTATTAACTTATTTTTATTTAATATAGGATATCCAAGGGTTGCCATTTCAGCACAACTCCCTTTTAGACTGCAATTAATACATTGCTTGCTTATATTTGGTTTATTTATTACTTGAGGTTTTTTAGTTTCAGCAACAACTTCAAAGGAACAGCTATTAGGAATTCTACTGCCTATAGAATCTCTATATTTTCCAGTAGCTGCAACTCTATACATATTTTCATCTATTATTGTTACATCTACGTTTAATACTGCTTCTATAGCCTCTGCTACCTCTTGAACAGAACTTTGTATCCTAAACAAACTCATTTTAACCACTCCCTTTCTACTATATACAGTATAATATATTTTTTGCTCTTTGTGGAAAAACAAATTCAATAAATTCTATTTTTATATGGTATAATATTAAATTAGAAAAATTGATGATAATTTATAAGGTTAGGAGGAGTAGAAAATGTCAGATAGAAAATCTTGGAAAGAGTATTTTATGGAGATTACTGAGTTAGTAGCAACTCGTTCTACTTGCGATAGAGCATTTGTAGGTTGTCTTCTAGTCAATGATGACAATAGAATAGTCTCTAGCGGTTACAATGGTTCTGTTTCTGGAAATCCCCACTGTGATGATGTAGGACACACTATGAGAGATGGTCATTGTATAGCAACTATTCATGCAGAAATAAATGCATTATTATATTGTGCTAAAGAGGGTATTTCTGTAAAAGGATGTACTGCTTATGTAACTCATTTCCCTTGTTTAAATTGTACCAAAGCATTGATACAATCTGGAATCAAACATATTTATTATAAGAATGATTATAGAATAGATGAGTATGCTATAGAATTACTTAATAAAAATGGAATTGGATTTGAAAAAATAGAATAAGTATCATTTTTGGTGCCAGGCACCAAAAATGATACTTATTGTTAAATAATTATAGCTTCTTTAGCTAGTTTATCTGCTTCTTCATTATATTCTATTCCTGAATGAGCCTTCACTTTTATAAATACTACATTTAATTTATCCTTTATAGAATCGTAGAATTCTTTATAGAACCTAGTCCCATCTTTGTTTGTCTTCCAGCTACCCTTAGCCCATTGTTCTATTCCTGTATAATCAAAATGAAGATATAGAGTGTCTTTTCCCTTTTCTATAGCCAAATCCATAGCTACCATAGCTCCTTTTATTTCTCCAGATACATTTCGCATCTCAGCTAACTCCTCATTATCTTCTCGACCACTATATGTTTCCTTACCATCAAGGGTGATAAATACAACTCCATAACTATATGTTGAGTTTCTTATATCAAAGCTTCCATCTACATAGGCTATTGCTTCATTTTCTTTTAACTGACTTTCATCTAATAATTTAATTTCTTCATTTCCACCATCTATAAAGGATAATGCTTCTTCATATGTTGAAAACTTTTTATATTCTGCTCCTGAATATCCCTTTACTTGTTCTTCACATTTCCCCCAAGTTTCATATATACCAGGAGTCTTTCCTTTCCTTACTGCATAGTAAAACTTCCCCATTATTCCACCTCTATTTATATAATAAAACAATTATATCATAAAAAGGATGTCCATAATCCTTAAACATCTATTAGAATGTCCAAATTTATGAATAATTAGGCTTTTTTATTAACACAGTATTACAAAAAATGATATAATATAATAGATAATATATCTGGGGAGGGATTTACTAATGGATATTAACTTAATTGGAGTACCATTAAAGTATGGTTGTGACAGAGATGGTGCTCAATTGGGACCTGCTACACTTAGGGAAAATGGAATTATAGATATTATTAAAAAGAATGGACACAATGTCCATGATATGGGTGATATATATATTCCTTATGTAGTATCTGAGGATAAATATAAGGATCATCCAAAAATGAAATACCTAAATACTGTGGCTGAAGTTAATAGTAATCTAGCTAATAACGTATACTGTTCTCTTAAGGGACAAAGTTTTCCATTTATTATAGGAGGCGATCATGCTTTAGGTGCAGGTAGTATTGCTGGTGCAAGTAAATTCTTTAAAAATATGGCTGTAATATGGATAGATGCCCACGGCGATATAAACACCTATGAAACTTCACCTTCCGGCAATATACATGGTATGCCATTAGCTGCTTCTATGAATGTGGGACATCCTGCTCTTACAAATATTTATTATGACGGAATAAAGGTAATTCCTCAAAATGTCTATATTCTTGGCGGCAGAGATATTGACTCAGGTGAGTTTGCTCTAGCTGATGAATTAAATCTCAATATGTATACTATGGATATAGTACGTGAAAGAGGTCTAGACAATGTGTTAGAAGAAATAGTTGAAAAAATTAAAGCTTCCAATGTAGATGGAGTTCATATAAGCTTTGATATAGATGTCCTTGATTCGTCCCTTGTGCCTGGTACTGGAACTCCTGTAGCTGGTGGATTTTCCATAGAGGAAGGCAAAGAAATATTCACCACTTTACTAGGTGAAAAATTCATTACTTCCATGGATTTTGTAGAATTAAATCCAAAAATTGATAATGAAGATAAGAGAACTACTAAAAACTGTATAGAAATGTTAGAACATATATTTAGTACAATGCACAATTAACAGTTAACAATGAAAATATTAGAATAAAAAAGTTTATAGACCCATTTTCTAATCTTTAGCATTTCAATCGTTATTTGTTCTTTGATAATCGTTAATTGCAAGCAAGGGAGATTTTTTATGGAAAACAAAACTTTTTTAATTTCACGATACCTGACTACCTTTATAATAATATTAGGAATAACATTTACTGAGATTGATAAGTTAAACTTCTTTGCTATTATATTGATCTTACTTTTCATTATAAATACTCAGTTACGTTATTTTTTATTCAGGGACATATCTGTCCCTGTTTTTATATCTATAATATTTGATTTTATATTTGGATATATTTTATATAAAAATTATAATGGTCTACTTTTGCCCTATTTTATCATAGGAATAATAGATAGTTTCTTTCTTATAGAGAATTTTAGCAAATATATTCTTGGTTCTTTAGGACTTTTGATTTTCTTATATGCAGGAAATGAGCTTCCACTGTATGAATTATTATCCTATATAACTGCAATCATAACCTTGGGATTGATTTCTTCCATTATAAAAAAAGAACAAAATCGAACATTAAAAGCAGAGGAATTATATCATAGGCTTAGAAAATCAGAAGATGAATTGATTAAAACCAATCACGAATTAGAAGCTTATGCAGATTCAATTAAAGAGTTATCTATTCTTAAAGAACGAAACAGAATATCTAGAGAAATACATGATAGTGTAGGTCATAGCCTATCTACCATTATAATTCAGTTAGGAGCCATTGAAAAAATTGCTAATGATAATGGGGAAGCTGCTTCCCTGATGGCATCAAACCTACGTGACTTTACGAAGAACGGTCTTGAAGAAATCAGAAAGGCTCTAAGAGAGCTTAAGCCTAAGGAATTTAAAGAATATGAGACATTATTAGCCATTGAAGGATTAATTAAAGATTTTAGCAAATTAACTGGAATTGATGTAAAGCTTGGATTTTCTAAAAACAAATGGCAGCTTGATGAAGAAACATCTTTAGTTTTATATAGAGTCGTTCAAGAATTTCTATCTAATTCTGCTAGACATGGGAAAGCTACTAAAATTAGTATATTTATGCATTTTAGTATCAGTGATTTGATTGTCACTATGCAAGATAATGGAATTGGAACAAATGAAATAACCCCCGGACTAGGACTAACTAGTATATCTGAGAGGGTGGGTGAACTTGGAGGAAATCTAAGTTATGAAAGCAAAGAAGGTAAGGGATTTTTACTTAGAGTAGTGCTTAAATCAATGTACTAGGTGAACAAACCCTAAAGGACTACCGAATTATACCCTGCGGGCAAATATCAGTAGCTAAGCGATGTACACAAAATTGAAAACCATAATTTTGGTCCCCTGCTTAAATGCACAATTATGAAAGTCATAATATGGAATCAAAAGACTACAAAAACCTGCCCTAGCAATTGTGAATTAAAAAAATTGTGAATTGTGAACTGTACATTGTGAATTGAAGGATTGGTGGTGTATTATGGATAAGATTAGGATTGCGATTATTGATGATGAAAAATTAATACGAGAGGGACTAAAAATTATTCTTTCAAGCTACAGTGATATAGATGTTATTGCAATGGGTGAAAGCGGGTATGATGCATTAGAGCTATGTACACTAAATGAAATTGATTTAGTTCTAATGGATATCAGAATGCCTATGTGTGACGGTGTACTAGGTACACAACTAATCAAGGACAAATTCCCAAATACTAAAGTCCTTATACTTACTACCTTTAAGGATATTGAATATATACAGGAAGCTCTTAAAAAAGGTGCCTCTGGCTATCTTCTAAAGGATAGCTCCTATGACCTTATTTATGAAGGCATCAAGGCTGCCGCCATGGGTAATATCGTCATTCATCCTGACGTTGCGACTAATATCTTGAACCTTACTCCCATGGAAACTGATTTAAATGAAATTTGTGAAAGATATGATTTAAACCATAAAGAACTTGATATTATAAAATATATCGCTGACGGTCTATCAAATAAAGAAATTGGAGAAAAGCTTTTCCTTTCTGAAGGAACTATAAAAAATAATGTAAGTACAATTTTATCAAAGCTTGAACTTCGTGATCGTACCCAAATAGTAGTCTTTGCATTCAAGAATAATCTTACTAAGTAGTGACTAAAGTCACTACTTTTTCATTACCTAGGGCAGTGTAAATTATTGATTGATTTTAATATAATAAAAATAGATACAGTGAATAGCTTTTGGTAAGGCTTTTAGGTCTTTTGATCTTTTAGTATTTTCAACTATTAACTATTCACTATTAGTTATTCACTAGATAAACAAACTCTAAAGGACTACTGAACAGTACCCTGCGGGGCAAATATTAGTAGCTAAGCGATGTACACAAAATTGAAAATCACAATTTTGGTACCCTGCTTATATTAGTTATTCGTTATTACTAACTCAAGGGGGGAATAAAGTAATGAATATCATAGAAGTAAAAAATATCAGTAAAAAGTTTGATGATAAACTTGTATTAGATAATATTTCTTTCTCTGTGGAAACGGGAGACATCTTTGGTCTAATTGGCCCAAATGGTGCTGGAAAATCTACACTAATCAATATAATGACTGGTCTATTGGATGCTAATAAAGGTAGTATCACTATTGGTGGCTTTGATATAAAAAAAGAATCCATCAAAGCAAAAGAATTTTTAGGACTTGTCCCGCAGGAATTGGCTTTAATGGAAACAGTGTCAGCTTATGATAATCTTGAATTTTTCGGTAGTCTTTATGGACTTAAGGGAAAACTTTTGAAGGAAAGAATCAATTATGCTCTAGATATCACAGGATTAACTGAGAAAAGAAAAGATAAAGTAAAGAAATTCTCGGGTGGTATGAAAAGAAGGTTAAACCTTGCCGCAGCTATAATGCACGAACCAAAGATACTAATCCTCGATGAACCCACAGTAGGCATTGATCCTCAATCAAGAAACCATATCTTTGAATTTATTAAAGGAATTAATAAAGAAAAAAATACTACTATCCTCTATACTTCTCACTATATGGAAGAGGTAGAATATCTTTGTAACAACATCTTTATAATAGATGAAGGTAAAGAAATTGCCTATGGTTCTAAAAAGACAGTTAAGTCTATGATTAGCAATAATAACAAAGTCAATTTAAGAATTGACAACATTAATAAAGACTTGATCAATAATATTAAACTAATCAGTGGTGTAGTAGACTGTGAAAACTCCCATGATGAAATCAATCTACTAGTTGAAGGAAATAGTTTCAAGCTTGAGCCATTACTAAAAGTGCTTGAGAGCAATAAGTCTGCAATAAAAAGTATAAATGTTGATGAACCTAATTTAGAGGAAGTCTTCTTGGCCTTAACTGGAAAAAAACTAAGGGATTAGAGGTGATATGATGAAACTATTAGCTTATTTAAAGTTATCCCTAAAAGGATTAATAAAGGAATTTCCAGCCTTTTTATTATCCTATGCCGTTTATCCAATAGTACTTTCATTGGTAATGGGCTATGTACAAAAAGATATGTTCACTCCAGTAGTAAATGACCCTATCTTTTCTATCATAATAGTAGATGAGGATAATACTAAAGAATCTCAAAACTTGGTATCATTTTTAAATAGTGAAGACATTTCTAAAATATTAACTATAAAATCAAATGATAGCGAAAAATTCGACTACACCCTTAGGATTCTAAAAGGTTATGAGGATAGTCTTCTTGGTAATAACTCTTCTTCAATAAAGGTGGAAGCAGAGGAAAACTCATCCACTACCATGGGCAATGTATTAGCTAATATAGTGGATAAATATAATAAGGAAATAAGCCAAGATTTAATTATCCGAAATAACATAGAGAATAACTCATTATCAAAAGAAGAAAAGAGCAAACTAGTCGAAGAAATCAATGCAATATTAACTAATATATATTCAACGGATTCTATTAAGACTAATATTCATGATGTACGAAAAAGCTTAAATTCCTATGAATATTTTTCTATATCCTTTCTAAACTATGCTTTTATTGTATTCGTTATGGCAGTTATTGCTTCTGATGCATTAGAAAAGGAAAATGGACTTTATAATAGAATTATGTCTACTTCCATAACAAAATTTCAATATTTTAATTATGGTGTTATGTCAAACTATTTAATGATGGTAGTTGTTAATTTAATCTATGTAGGTGCATATAAGATAAGCGGATTATCTTTTAAAGGCTCTTTACCTATTCTACTATTAATCGTCTTAGTACAAAGCTTTATGATAACAGTAATAGGCACTCTAATATCTACCATATTCAAGAAAAAATATGGTTTGCCCTTAGTACAGGTATTCTTAATTTTCCAATTAATACTTGGCGGAATGATAGGTCCTTTAGATAAATTGGGTAGTAATGCGATATTTACGTTTTTTGCTAAATATAAACCAGATATTTTAATTAGCAATACCTATAGAAACTATATAATCCATAATAATCTATCATCTATATCTAATTATCTATTGATTATGGTAGGTATATCTATGGTATTGTATTTAATCAATATCTTAGCTATCCAGATGAAATGGGGTGTAAGTAAATGAATCTAATTCAGTTAATTATTGTAAATATTAAAAGAATGTTAAAGGATCCTTTAAAGGTTGGACTTATGCTTATAATGCCTATTGCCGTTATTTTATTTGTTAATTTTCTTGAAGGTGGAGATAGTCATCAATCTAGTAAATTATCAAATGTTACTGTAGCTTATAATATTGAAGATGAAGGTGATCTATGGGAAACAATATATAGTTCTCCTTCTAAATCACAATGGATTTTCCAAAATGAAAAGGATAAAGCCTTAGAGTTACTAGAAAGCAATGAGGTAGCAGCAGTTTATAATATTCCATCAGATTTTACTGAAAAAATCAATAACTATGAAAAACCAATTATAGAATCCTATAAAAGAGAAGAAGGAAATATAACCATTCCATTAGAAATGGATATTAATAATAAAATAAATGAATTTATCAAGGAAAGGTTACTCATAGATAAGGGTATTATTTCGAACAAAGAGGATTTATATATACTTAAAACCGAGACCCTATTTGAAAGAAATCAGAAAATAGTAACGGGAGATTTGCATACGGCCACTATGCTACTAATATATTTTATCATACTTGGTGCCTCTCCTATCGTTACAGAATTAATGGAATTTAAGAAAAAAAATATTATATCAAGATCTATTGCAACACCTAACAAAAGCAGTGTAATTTTAGGAAGCATAGCCCTCTCCCTATTATTCTTTCAAGTTGCGGCAAATATTTTAGTTGTATTATTAGGTGCAAAAGTAACCGGATATAATATAGTTAATCTTCCTATTATTTTCATAAATTTCATATTAGCTAGCTTATTTTCCATTACTTTATCTTTAGCCATGACTAGGATATTTAATAGCGAAGGTTCAGCTTCTATGGTGACAGCTTTAGTTGCTATATTAACTTTATTTCTATCTATGTTTGCTCAGGATGGAATATATCAAAATGTCCCTGAATTTATAAAAAACCTAGGTAAGTTCACTCCACAATACTGGATGTTTGATAGTCTAGAAAAATCAATAATATTTCCTAATGTATTCATAGTACTTCTAATAGTTTTAGCATTATTTACAGCTGGTAGTTATAGATTAAAAGATTTTGTAAGAAAGTAAAAGATATGGAGCATATCATTGTGTGATATGCTCCATATCTTTCTATTCCTCTTCTCTAATACTTTCTAAAACCGAAGTCATTTGTTCATATGTCATAGCTCCTGGTACTCCCCCTAATAAAATACCTTCTTCATCTACAAAATAGGATGTAGGAAAACCACTTACTAAATATGTCTTAGTGATTTCTCCATCTTCATCTAATACTACTTCAAAATCATATTTACCATTATCAATATATTCTTTAACTACATCTTGCTTTTCCATTACATTTACTGCTAATACAACTAAATCATCATTTTCATCATCTAACTTTTGAAGATCTGGCATTTCCTTATCACACCAAGTACACCAAGTTGCCCAGAAATTTATTAAAACTATTTTTCCTCTATAGTCTGATAAGGAAACTTCTTCTCCATCTAAGTTTTTGAGAGTAAAATCTGGCGACTCCTTACCAACTGCTATATCAAATTCTTCTTCTACTTCTCCAACTGTTTCTGTGTTTTCCTCAGTCACTATATCCTCTGGAGATTGTTCTTCTATATTTTCATTAGATTTCTCTGGTGAAGATTTGCTGCAACCTGCACCTACAATTGCTAATACTAGAATCATTAATAAAATTTTTTTCATAGTTCCTCTCCCTCTACAATAAAAATCGACTTATATCTATTATCTTATTAAAGAATACAAGTAATCCAAAGATTATCATAATAAGACCACTAATTATAGGCATATATTTGAAAAACTTATCTGCTTTATTCATAAATCTAGTAAATGAATTTATAAATAAAGCTGTTAATATAAATGGTATTGCCATCCCTATTGAATATACCAATAATAGGTAAACTCCCTTTGAAATAGTGGCTGTTCCACCTGCATACATAAGTATAGATGCCAACACAGGTCCAAAGCAAGGTGTCCAACCAGCAGCAAATGCCATTCCCATTAGAATTGAACTAAACCAGTTAGTAATTTTTTTAGGTGCTTTAGTTCTTCTTTCGAAATTTAGAAATTTAAGCTTCAAAATCCCCATCATATTTAAACCAAATAAAATTATGATTCCACCGCTAATCTTTGAAAAGACTTCTTTATTTCTTATGAATAGCTTACCCAAAAAACTAGCAGAAGTGCCCATTATCATAAAGATAATTGTAAATCCTATTACAAATCCAATTGTTCTTGTTAGAGCAAATAGTCTCTTTTTTTCAAGTTCTTCTTCCATATTAACACCAGTAATATACATTATATAAGCTGGTATCAATGGAAGTATACATGGTGAAAAAAAAGATAAAAATCCAGCTCCAAAAGCTATTGGTATTGAAACATTCCCTAAATCCATAAAACCCTCTCCTAATATTTAATATCTATTTTAATATATTCATTTAGCATTTTTCTAATACTTTTACCCAGTTTTCTTTTTAAAAAATAGCCTAACCATATACCCCTATACCCTATTATGCACTATTTTTCGTTTGAAATCAATAACTAATTATAGTATGATTTATTTATTGAATTAACTTAAGGAGGCATATAAATGAATAAGGAGAGTATTATTTCTAAGTTTTTAGACTACGTAAGGATATCAAGCCCTAGTTACAGAGAAGGACATTTTGCTGAAATACTAAAAAAAGATATGAAAAAAATAGGCTTCGAAGTCGTGGTTGACGATGCTGGAAACAAGGCAGGTTCTGATACTGGCAATATTATAGGGTATTTAAGTGGAAATAAAGATATAGAACCTATTATGTTTTGTGCCCATATGGATACTGTGACTCCATGTGAAAATATTGAACCCATTATTGAAAATGGAATAATAAAATCTAAAGCAAATACTATTCTTTCTGCAGATGATAAGGCGGGAATAATTGCTATACTGGAAGGTATTAAACATATAAAAGAAAATAATATACCCCATGGCGATATAGAAGTTGTCTTTACAATTTGCGAAGAAGTTGGGCTATATGGCTCCAAATATTTAGATTACTCTAAAATAAAATCTAAAATGGCATTTGTCCTAGATGCTAGTGGAGATATTGGAGGAGTAAATGTACAAGGCCCTGCCCAAGCACAAATTCATGCTAAGTTTCATGGTAAAGCCGCTCATGCAGGTTTAAATCCTGAAAAGGGCATAAACGCCATACAAGTTGCATCACGAGCAATCGATAGAATGGCTTTACTTAGGATAGATGAAGAAACTACAGCAAATATAGGTATTATTAAAGGAGGTTCAGCCACAAATATTGTAGCTGATTATGCTGAAGTAGAATTTGAAGCCCGTAGTTTAAATGAAGAAAAGTTGAACAAACAAGTTAATCATATGGTAGAAGCTATGGAGCAAGCCGCTAAAGAGTTTAGCTCAAAGGTGGATATTAAAGTTGACAACTCCTATCCTACATTCAAGTTAGATAATAATGAACCTATATTAAAAATAATAGAAAATGCAATGAAAAAAGTAAATATTCCTTATATGCCAAAGCCTACAGGTGGTGGATCTGATACAAATATTTTCAATGGAAATGGACTTAAGGCAGCTACCCTCGGAATCGGTATGTTTGGTGCCCATAGTGTAGATGAATATATAGCTGAAGATGATATTGTTAAAACAGCGGAGTTAGTTGCAACAATAATTGAAAATGTATATATTCAAAAGCATAATAATTGATTATGTACAATAAGAATAAATAGAGGTGAAAGAGATGGATTTAAAAGAAGTAAGGAATATAGCAAGAGAGAAGTTGAAGGGATACTGTAGAGTATGTCCCATATGTAATGGTGTAGCTTGTGCAGGGGAAGTTCCTGGTATGGGTGGCCATTTAACGGGTTCCTCTTTCAAATCTAATGTTGAAGACTTAACTAAAGTAAAAATAAGGTTAAAAACTATTCATAATGCAAAAAATCCCGATTTAAAATTTAATTTTTTCGGTACACAACTAGAAATACCAATAATTAGCGCTCCAATTACTGGTACAGCTTTTAATATGGGTAGTGCATTAACGGAAGAACAATATATAAGCAGTATAGTAAATGGTAGTATAGATGCTGGTACTATTGCTATGATTGGCGACTCAGCTAATCCTGCTTTTTATGAAATTGGATTAGAAATTCTGAAAAAAGTAAATGGTAAAGGCGTCGGTATCCTCAAACCTAAAAAAAATAATCTTGTTATAGACTCTGTGAAGAAAGCCGAAAATATAAATGCCATTGCTGCTGGAATGGATATTGATGGTGCAGGATTAATTACAATGGCTTTACAGGGTGCCCCTGTTAGCCCAAAACCTGTGGATGAACTAAGGGAAATTACTTCTTCTACTAACCTCCCTTTCATTTTAAAAGGTATAATGACAAAGGAAGAGGCAATTCTAGCAGTGGAAGCTGGAGCTAAGGCTATAGTCGTATCAAATCATGGTGGAAGAGTACTAGACCATACGGAATCTACTGCAAAAGCACTTCCTGAAATAGTTGAAGCTGTTAAAGGAAAAATAATGATTCTCGTTGATGGTGGAATTCGTTCAGGAATAGACGTCTTCAAAATGATTGCTCTGGGAGCAGATGCAGTTCTAATAGGAAGACCAGTAATCTTTGGTGCCTATGGAGGTAGTAGTGAAGGAGTTTCATTGATAATTGAAAATATGAAGAATCAACTTCTTCAAACTATGATATTAACTGGTGCTAAGGATTTATCATCTATAAACAAATCTATGATTTCTATAGAATGGTAATCAAAAATAAGCTCCGATCGGAGCTTATTTTTTAATCCTATTTTTTACCAATGAACCTGCTAAATAAATCTAAAAACCTTTGGATGATAGTTTTATTGTTTTCATCATTGATTTCTACTTTTACTTTTTCACCCTCTATCTTAATAGTCGGTGTTTGCATAATAAATTGACAACTTGAATTTTCCTTATTTTTTTCATCTATAAATGAAGTATATAATTTGTCATCTTTAGCTTCATCCATAGTAAAATTCTCCAAGCCCTCTACAATTTTTTTAAATCCACTGTCATTTAATTCTTTTAAACCATCGGTCAATTCCTCTTGTCCTTCTACCATCTCAGTAATATCTTCTGGAATTTTCTTCGCATTTACATTTATTTCATTTCCACCATTAATAGCTACATCAAATCCTTGATTTAAAGATGTAAGCCCTTCTATTAACTGGCTATGACTTAAATACATATTATTAATCTCTTCAGGTAATTCCTTTATTTCATCCTTTAGCTGATTAAATCCTAAGGCTAAATTATTTAATCCTTTATTATATTCATTATACCCATAAAGTAATTTCTCTGAGTTTTCACCAATTGTATCCATACCTATTTTAGATTGATTTAGACCTTGGCTAAGTTCATCTATAGCCTTAGATTCATTAATAACTCCTTCTGCAAGAGCTTTTACTCTAGGGTCATCACTAGAAATTAGACTTTGGGCTAATTGAACTAAATTGCTATGACCATTATTTATTTCTCCTAAACCCCTATTGAGATTTTCTAAGCCCCCATTGATCTCTTTTATTCCATCATTTAACCCTGAAATGCCAGTTTCTATATTTCCACTTTCTAAATTTAATTTATTTATTCCACCGTTAACTTCCTCTACTCCTTTTACTACACCAGAAATATTTTCATTTAATGTACCTAATCCTAAATTAAATTGAGAAAATCCATTAATAAGAGTTTTTAAATTATTACCTATCTCTTTTAACCCATTGTAAAATTTTGATATTCCTCCACTTAAGGACACAAGTCCATCTTTTAATGCTTTCATGCCTTTACTTAGTTTTGTAGAACCATTTTCCAATTCTTTTGTTCCGTTATGCATCGCTTTAATTCCATCTGCAAATTCATCAAATTCTCCTGAAAGAGATATTTTGGCACTTGTGGAGGAGATTAATATTGGATTTAGCTCTATATTTTTACCTTCCGCCTTAATTGTAAAACTTTCATCTCCTAGGGGAAGATGTGTAAATACCACATTCATAGTTTTTCCTACTACAGAAGTAACTCCTTTTTGAGCTTCAATCCTTGTAAAAATATCTAAATCCAAAGGTACTTGAATTTGGGTAGTTAGACTCTTACTATTTTTAACATTTATCTTAATTTCTAAATCTCCCGACTTACCTGCTAAATCCTTCCCCTCTATCTTTGCTCCATCTATAAAATATTGAATTTCCAATTCCAGAGGAATTTTCTTTTCAAGTTTTCCCTCATAATATATATCTTTCTCACTTAATACCTTTGTATCCCATTTTATTGTTCCATTATCTATTATAGGATTTACACCTTCTGTTAGGACTCTTACATCCTCTAAATTTCCATAGTCCATATAATATTCATCTTTACTTTCTCCTGAAATATGAGTTACTGTCTTAATATTTCTAGTGTTACCATCGTGATCTAAATTTACATATACTGTTTCATGTCTGACAACTTCTGTAATACCAATAATTGAAAATGAAAATATAATTGTAAAAATTAAAATAAAGCTAACAATTTTTTTCACTTTTTTCCCCTCCATCAATTATTTATTTCTCTAGATAATCTTGAAGTAGTCTTTTTGATTAAACTATTAAATATAATTAGCAATGAAGGCAAGACTACAAGCACTAATATAAAGCTTATAATAGCTCCCCTTCCTATGAGTAATGTCAATTCTGCAGTATTTTTCATACTAGTGATTAGATAAACACTTAATGTTCCAGTAAATAATATTAGTGCTGATGTAAGTATTGGTCTTCCTGTATCTTTTATTGTCTTTATGGCAGCTTCTTTTTTATCCAACTGTTCAATATTTTCCAAGTATCTTGCGGTGTAAAGAATTGCATAGTCAACTGTAGCTCCTAATTGTATAGCCCCTATTATAATAAAACTAATAAAGTTTAAGCTTATACCTTGCATGTAAGGTATCGCCAGATTTATCCAAATCCCTAATTGAATAACAGATACCAATATAATAGGTATGATTAAGGATTTAAAAGCCAAAAGTATTATTATTCCTATTACTATAGTAGATATAATGGTTATATTTCTAAAATCCTGAGATGTAATCTTTTCTAGATCTGCATAAATCATTGATTCACCTGTAAGATACCATTCATCATATTCATTAAATAGAATACTTTTAATATTATTTAGTGTCTCCTTTGTAGATGCTCCTTCCATTGGAAGATTTAAATTTATATTTATTAAGGAATAATTTTCGCCTTGAAAGTTTTCGGTAACTTCTAGAGGTAAAAATTCCTCAGGTACTTCTATATCTACCATCCCATATAAACCTTTTATATCAACTACTCCGTTAACTGTCTCAAGTTTTCTTATCAACTCAGATTCTTTTAATTTATCTCCTTTGGGAATCATTAATGCTAATTGATTTTTATTTAAAAACAATTTGTCTATTTCTGTATTTGCAACATTTGATTTAAATGTCTTAGGAATCACTTTTTCATTAGCATAATAATATTTTACCTGTGATTGAGCCAGTGATGAGGGTATTGCTATTAAGATAGCTAATATTAAAAACACATAATGATATTTAACTATAATGTGTGAGGATTTTGCAAATCTAGGTAGATATATCTTATGTTGGTATTTTTCAATCCATTTATCAGATAGTAACACTAATATTGGTAACAAAGTAATAACTGAAATTAAACTAAATAATACTCCCTTAGCTAAAACTAGACCTATATCCTTTCCTATACCATATTTCATGACAATTAGTGCTAAGAAACCACCTACAGTTGTTAATGAAGAGGAAAGTACAGAAGTAAATGTTTTCCCAATGGCAGCTACCATGGCCCTATCATTATTTTCATGGTATTTCTTTTCTTCTATATATCTATGGATTAGGAATATAGAGTAATCCATGGAAACTGCCAATTGAATAATACTTGCTATAGAATCTGTATTAAAAGATACATTTGGAAATATTATGTTAGTTCCTTTATTTAATATAATTGCCACGCCTATGGCTATAAAAAATAGTATTGGTTCAATAAAAGACTCCATAGATAAAAACAAGACTATGAAAATTATTACAAATGCGATTACAGAGTAGTATAATATCTCTTTAGATGTGATTTTTTGCAGATCATGGGAAATTGATGCAGGGCCACCTATTATTCCAAAGTCATCTATATAAAGATGTATCTTTTCAACAGCATCTACAGTTTCCCTAGAGTCATTAGAGTCGGAAAACTGCACTTGCATTAGGTTAGCATTTCCATTCAAAAATTCTTTTTTAATACTTTCATCCATAAATTCTTCTGGTTTTAAAATATCTTCTGCTGACCCCAACCAGATTATATTTTCTATCCCTTGGATAGATTTAAGATCCTTCGCTATTTTATCTAAATCCTGAAAGGTTTTATCCTTTATCAATATATAACCTATACCTGAAATTCCAAATTCTTTTTCTAGTAGTTCTTTACCTTTTATAGAATTTATTTCTTTTGGTAAATATGTGCTTAAGTCATAATTAATATCTACAAATTGGCTAGTAATAATAGATAATATAATCATTAGTATATAGGTAAAAATTATAGCTTTCTTATGACTTACTATAAAATTTCCAAAACTCTCCACACAAATCCCCCCATAAAAAAATGTATTTAAACAATTGTTTTAAACAATTGTTTAAATACATTTTAATACTCACATACTAAAAAATCAATATCTATTTATCTAAAATAGATGTTACTAGATTTTTAATATATTTCATTCTTTCTTCTTCTAAACTAAAATCTATGAAAATCCCCTTCATCCCTGATATCATTGGTAATACTTGAAATATAATAGGTCCCAATACACCTGAGAATAATTGAATATATTTATAATTAAGAGTATCTATATCTTCTATTCCTGTAATCTTAGATATAATATCTTGTATCTTATCTTTTAATTCCACATCTCTAAAAAATTTGTTTATTATTTCAGGGTTATATTCTTTATCCTGCAAGATTAGACTGGATACCACAGTTATAAGTGCAGGCCATTTAAACATAAATTCCATTAAGTGATTTGCCCAAATAATCAGCTTATCTTCCAAAGTTGTGCTAGGATCATTTATGATTTCATTTTGTATATCATATAACATACTAGAATAGTGCTTCTCTACTGCTTTCATCAAATTATCTTTACTTTTAAAATGATAGTTAATAGCAGCTACATTTACTCCAGCTAAATTTGCTATCTCTCTTGTAGTCATATCTCCCTTGACTGGAAATAATTCTATTGCAGCTAAAAGTATCTTTTCTTCTGTATTCAAATCATTTTCTCTCATTAGATCACTCCTAAAATATCATACAATTTCACATCTCTATTTATAATATAGCAGACACCTTAGTTCTATCCTAGATACAAAATTGTATAGATTCCTTATTATGTATTTCTATCTATAAGTTAAACAAATATAAATACTTTGTCAATATACCTCTGTATTTTCAATGATAGGTAGAAATCTAAAATAAAAGAGATTTTTGATATCCTTCACTCAAAAATCTCTTTTATCTATTAATCTTTCCTAGAGTGAGCTATTCTACTAGCCGTTGCAGCTGCAATGGCAGCAACTAAATCATCTAAGAATGTATGAACTGCTATACCCTTCATTCCATCTATTTTCTTTATAATACCGATTTTCTCCTTATCTAAATATCCATAGTTTGTTAATCCTATAGTACCATAAACATTTACTATGGATAATGGAATAATCTCATCTATACCATATAATCCTTCATCCGACTCAACTATAGTTTGTAATGGTTCTGGTAATAGTTTCTTTTCTGCAATTTCATCTAAGGCTATTCCCGTTAAAATGGCATGGATTATTTCTCTTTTTGTAAGGACAGCCTTAATATTTTCTATACAAACCTCTAGTGTAAGATCAGGATAATACTTTCCCTGAAGGAATAAAACTAACTCTCCTATATCTTCTAAGGTTACCCCCCTTCTTTCAAGCATTTCTATAGTCATTTCGTGTAGCTCTTCCATATTATATTTTCCCATCTATATCCCTTCTTTCTTTTATTCTATTTTCTAATTTAATTATGATTTAATCCTCCACTGGATATTCATCTACTAATTCTCCTAAAGCAAAAAATCTTTTCCCTGTCTTTGACGAATAATAACAGGTCATAAGGGATATAATTGGTCTCCCTTGTTCCTCGGATCTTTTATTATCCAACATCTCCATAGCAGTATCTGGTACTACAACGGTATTATATATCTTATATTCATAAATAGTTTTTTTATCCGTTATATACACAGTAGTTCCAACTTCTATATCCATTAAAGAACCAAATAATAAATCCTTTTGTTTCATTCTATGACCTGCAAGGGGATAATTTCCTTCACCCATTTTCTGCTCAGGAACCATAGTAGTAGCCCCTGCTAATAGATTGGCATTGGTTACACCCTTTAATACTGGTAAGTTTATATCTAATTCTGGGATAATTAACTGACCTATCATAGATTTATTGTCAAAGTTAATTGACCCAATAATTGTAGATGTAATTCCAACATCTTCTATAGCTTCATAGTCAAATTCTGCATCAGTCTCTATATTCTCAGTTATTTCCTCATGGCTAATAGTATTTACTATTTCAGATTTCTTTTTAATATTATGCTTAATTATTTGATTTTTAATAGTAGGAGTTAAGATCAAAGCAATTCCTATTATTATCAATACTATAGATATAAACTTCTTCATTCCTAACCCTCCAAGAATAATACAAGAAATAAAAGAATTGTTATTAATTTTACTGCTTCTTTATATAGTTATTTAAAAAAAGTAATGATAAACATTATATTATGAATTGGCTAATATATACCCAAAAACTAGTCAAATATTTAGTAATTTTCATCTATAGTAATAAAAGATAAAACTCGAACAGAATAAACTATTCAAGTTTTATATCTATAGAAAATATCTAAACATTAAACCTAAATTCAATTATATCTCCATCATCAACAATATATTCCTTCCCTTCCAAGGTAACTAGACCCTTCTCTTTGGCCTTTACCATAGAACCATACTCTTTCAAGTCAACAAATTTACATACCTCTGCTCTTATAAATCCCTTTTCTATATCTGAATGTATCTTTCCAGCTGCTTCCTTTGCTTTAGTATCCTTTCTAATGGTCCAAGCCCTTACTTCATCTTTCCCTGCCGTAAGAAAAGAAATAAGTCCAAGATAATCATAGGCAGTTTTAGCTAATACATCTATACCTGATTCTATAATGCCTAAATCTTCTATAAACATTTCTCTATCTTCTAGATCTAGTTCTGATATCTCTAATTCTGTTTTGATGGAAAGTTCAATTAAAGGGGTATTTACAGATTTAGCAAAATCTATTAAACTCTTTCTCCCAGAATAATCCTTTTCCATTAATTGATTTTCATCTATATTGGCTACTAATATCATAGGTTTTTCTGATAGAAATGAAAATGTCTTTAAGATGTCCTTTTCTTCATCTGAGAGATCTATATTGTGTAGTAGTAGACCATTCTCTAATCCTTCTCTACATTTTTTAAGTACTTCTAGTTCTGCTAAATTCTCCTTAGTCACCTTCTTAGATGTTTCTATACGTTCAATTCGATTCTCTATAATGCCTAAATCAGCAAATAACAACTCAAGATTTATCGTCTCTATATCTCTCATAGGATCTATACTACCTTCAGCATGGATTACATTATCATTATCAAATACTCTCAGTACATGAACTAAAAGATCTGCTTTTCTAATATTATCTAGAAATTGATTGCCTACACCTTGACCTGTACTTGATCCCTTTACTAGACCTGGTACATCAATTACCTCTATTGTTGCATAGGTTGTTTTTCTAGATTGGTACATATTAGATAAGAAATCAATCCTCTCATCAGGTATCTTTGCGATACCTAAATGAGCCTCAACTTTCCCTTGAGAAAAACCTGTTATTCCAATGTCTGAACCTGTTAAAAGATTAAATAAACTAGTTTTACCTACTGTTGGTAATCCAATTAAACCTATTTTCATATTAGTACAGGATTTTATCCTGCTTTTCAACTCCTTCCTTATAATTATATTAATTAACTAGCCTTAGCAGAGGATAGTCCAAATAGGCTGCCTATAATGCCCAGAATACAACTCAATGACATGGTTAAAATAGTCAAGGAAGTTACTATTGCATCCTTAGGTGGCAATGGAATAAATGGAAGAGATCCTCCCATCTGGCTATATCCATAGTGTATTATCAAGGCTCCTAGACTTGAAGCTAATATACCTCCACCTACAGTCAAAAATAATCCTTCCAATAAAAATGGAAAACCTATAAAACTATCTGGAGCTCCTAATAATTTCAATGTATTAATTTGTTCTCTATTGTTATATATACCCTGTCTGATTATATGCGATACTACTACTAAAGTGGATATTCCTACGGCAGTTATAACTAATACTCCTAAAACTGTAAGTATTGTAATAATTTTTTGTAGACGATCTATTACCTCTTTGTTATCTCTGATATGCTGTATCCCATCTAATAAGTCTAATCTCTCTAAAACGAAATCTATCTCTTCTATCTGAATCTTAACCTCAATAAAAGAACTAAAGGGATTCTCTTCAAATAACTCTAATATACGAGATTCCTTACCCAGTATTTCAGTCATTCTATTATAAGATTCTTCTTCATTAACTAAACTCGCTTCTCTTACTCCATGTATCCTTCGTATACTTTGAATCAAATCATCAATTTCACTATCTCCTAGACTTTCATCAAAATAGACATTTATCTCTGCTTCCTTTTGCAAAACTTCAATAACTTCATTACTTATCCACCATCCAGAAAAAATCATTGAAAGAATAAAGAAAATCAATCCTATACTAAAAATGGAAAAAATATTTGAGAGAAAATCTACACGAAATATGGTATTAGACTCTTTTATAAAATAGCCTAAATTATAGAAAAAACTCTTCATTTAAGCTTCACCTCTACTTTCCAGGCTGACTTTCCCATTTTCTACTTTAATAAATTTTCCTTCTGTCAAATCTTCTATTAGATGTGTAGCATGGGTAGTTATGATTACAGATGTGTCCTTGTTCTTAAATGAAGTTAAAAGCTCTAATATATTGAGTGCATTGTCTATATCTAAATTACCTGTAGGTTCATCAGCGAGTATTATTGCTGGCTTCCTAGCTACTGCCCTAGCTATAGCTACCCTTTGAGTTTCTCCCCAGGAAAGATGCTCTACTAGAGAAAGCCTTTTGTGTTCAAGTCCTACTTTTATTAATGCATTATTTGATTCTTCTTTTATCTGTTTAGGCGGAATACCTAGAAATCTCATACCCATCATAACATTTTCTAAAGCAGTTCTTCCCTTTATTAACTTAAATTCTTGAAAAATTGGACCTATAATCCTTCTAAGCTTTCTAATATTTGCTGACTGTTCTTTGCTCATAGGAAGATCTAGTACTTTTAATTCTCCCGTGGTAGGATATTCTATTCCCATGAAAAGTTTTAGAAGGCTTGTTTTACCTGATCCACTAGGCCCTGTAATATATACAATATCTCCAGATTCAATCTTAATATTTACATCCTTTAATCCTACTGTTCCATCACTATATACTAGAGAAATATTCTTAGCTTCTATCATAAAATCTCCCCCATATTTTAAAATAGCTTTACGGTAACTAATAATTCCATATATCCATCCATAATTTCAACAGACCTTAAAATATTTTTACCTATCAGCGGCTCAAGGTTTAAAATAAAATATCCTTCTTCAAATAAATCCTCTATAGTTCCTTTTTCTAGGGGCATACCATAGAAACTACCTTTCTCTGCCTCAAATTTTATAATTTGGTCTCCTATAATAACAAATTTACCCTCAAGAGTAAGATTTTTTTCTGGTGCCTCCATCTCTATTTTTCCCGAAGAAAATTTAAATTCCATCTGAGGCAGACCCTTATGAGCTGCAATTATATCATTAAATGTCTTTTCTTCTATAATCCCCTTTACCCCTCGCAATGTAAGAGTTTCTTTCACTGCGTCTTGAGGAAAATTACCTTCCTCAATAATTTTAGCAAATTCCTTCGTGAAATCTGAAAATATTATCTTAAGTTCATTCATAATCATAGAAATATATTGTAAACGTTCTAGATATAATTCTTTATCTTCTGCAAGAGAATCTAGATATTCTTCTTGAGCTTTTACTAGTTCCTGTTTCTTTGTTAGGGTTTCTCCTAATGCCTCTTGCTTATCTTCTAATAATTTAAGCTTCTCAGCTAAATTAGATTTTTCAAGTATTAAACTCCCTTTAGATTCCTCTATTTTATCTAAAAGATTTCCTGTGTTTCTAGCTAAATCTCTAACTATGTTTATTCTTCTAATAAGATCTGTTAAATTATCTGAATTAAGTATTATATCTAAGAAAGATGCTGGCCCCATTCTTTGATAACTCTTTAAAATATTTTCTAATGCATTTAGATTGTGTTTATAGTTAGTCTCTTCTTTTTCAATCTTTTCTCCTAACCCCTCTATGCCTATCTTCATTGTATATATCTCTTGGCTTATCCTTTTATTCTCTCTTTCCATCTCCTCTATCTCTTGAAATTTTATAAAAAGATCTTCAAGAATCTGTTTTTCCTTTTCAGAAATATTATCTAACTTCTCCCTGATTTCAGAAATATTGCTTTCATTATCAGCTAATAAAGTTGAAGATGTAAATATCAGTATAACAGCTATAAATACAGACAATGAAATAAATATATTTTTCTTTCCCCTCAAGCCAATCCCCCCTGAATCATATTCAGACTTTGACTCAAATTATATCATCAATTAAAAAAAGCTTCTATAGTAAAATTAAAACATTCAATGAAGCTTTTTTGACTACTGCATAAGCAACTTGCACCAAACTAAATATTTCGGCAATCTGCTTAAAACTCATTTAAATAATAACAGGTTCTTAAAATAAAAAAGATAAAAATTAGAACTTTCCTATTGCTTATAAAAAAGAGTTAAAGAAATATTCTTCTTTAACTCTTAATTTTAATCAATTTCTATATTCAAAATGGGTTTATTTATCTACTTAAAAAAGCCTCTTAACATCTTTTGTATGCAAATATTTATCAACCCCAAATATTATTGCTAAAGATATTACTCCCAAAAGTATGTCCATAGTATTGGAACTGCTGATTAGCATCTTTCTTGCAATTGCATATAGTATTACTTCAAGGACATTTCCTGCAGAATGAGTGATTAGCATAAGTGCAAGTTCCAAACCAACTACTAATAATAGTATATGAGTTAGTAATCCCTGTAAAATTTCATAGGATGCACTAGCCTCTGTGACAAAAACAGTGTAAATAAGGACAACAATATCTTTTCCACTTATAAGAACCGTTATCATAATAAAAGTTGCCAATAAGATTTCTATCCACAGAATAAAGCTTTTCATCCATTTCTCTATCTTTTTTAATGGTCCTCCTGATTCACCGTGCACTTAATCAACTCCTTGTACTTTTTTATATTATATCCTATTCTGATAAAATTTTCACTAAAAAATAAAAAAATTTCTATTGAAATCTAAAAAACTTAAGGAAGCTTTTTAGAAACTCATAAACAAAAAAGTCTCATTAAATTCAAATTTCTTTTTATTAATCAGATAATTAGTATAAATCTATTTCTATTTAATATGATTTCCCTTGGGCTATAAATACGACAGGGAGATATATATCTCCCTGTCGCTTTTAGATTAAAATGAACATGGACTATATCCACAATCTTGACACTCTGCACATCCGCCACTATGCATCATAGTACCCCCACACATTGGGCAAATCTCTGGATTTTCTTTTATTTGTTCAGCAGCTAACTTATTTAACTCATTTTTCAATTCATCTATTTTATCTAGTCTGTTTTCTTTTGGCTTATCTGTAATAAGGATACCAGACCTTGCACAACCGTCGCGATAGATAGTAACTCCCTTTAAACCTCTTTCCCAAGCATATATATATAGTTCTTCAACTTCTTCAACTGTAAACTCATTAGGTACATTAACTGTAGATGAGATACTAGCATCAATGTATTGCTGCCATGCCGCTTGAACGTCAATTCTATCTTTATAATTTAAGTTTGAAGTTGTAATAAAGAAATCTGGTAAATCTTCTTCTTTAGATATATGATTTCTATCCATATAATCCTTAACAATAGGTGTAAATACCTTATAATATGTGTCAATATTATGAAGTGATTCTGACTTTCTAGTATAGGATACTTGGAATATTGGTTCTACTCCATTGCTGCATCCTATTAAAGTTGAAATACTTCCAGTAGGTGGTATAGTTAACAACTGGCTATTTCTAAGTCCATATTCTTTAATTAATCCTAATACTTCTTCAGTTGCATTTTCTAAAAGGAAAGGTGAGTTGAGTACTGCCTCCCTCTTATATCTTGGAAACGGACCATATTCTTTAGCCATTAAAGCTGATTGTCTTAAAGCTTCATTAATCATAGTATGCCCTACCTTATGGATTAAAGAGATAGATTCTTCACTTCCATATTTTATTCCTAATTTAATAAACATATCTGCTAATCCCATAATTCCAAGGCCAATTTGTCTTAGCTCTCTTGACATTTCCCTTTGTTCCTCTAAAGGATGTAGTTCCATATTTTCATCTAATACTTCATTTAAATAAATAACACCATCCCTTACCATTTGCCCAAATTTTTCATATTCAAAATATGCATACTTAGTAAATGGATTTTTTACAAATTCAGCTAAATTGATAGATGATAAGTTACAACTACCAAAAGCTGGAAGAGTCTCTTCAGCACATGGGTTAACTCCTGCAAATTCAAAATCCTTATCCTCACTCATTAGATGCCAAGAGTTTATCTTATCTTGAAACAATATTCCCGGTTCAGCCATATTCCAGTTGTTTCTAGATAATTTCTCAAATAATTCTCTAGCATTGACAATCTTTTTAATTTCTTCTCCAGTTGCTTCAACCTTAAAATACAAATCATATTCTTCATTATTTTTCACTGCATTCATAAATTTATCATCTATATTAACAGATATATTTGCATAGTTCACTTTAGATAAATCATTTTTGACATCAATAAAATCCTCTATGTCAGGGTGATTACAATCCATATTGAGCATTAAAGCACCACGTCTACCTCTCATACCAATTAATCCTGTAACCATAGAAAACAAATCCATGAAGGAAACAGCACCAGTTGTAGTATTTGCAGCATTATTTACTCTAGACCCCTTTGGTCTTAGCTTAGAAATAGTAAGTCCTACACCGCCACCATAGGAATAAGTTCTTGCTAGGTATTTTGCAGTATCAAATATGGATTCAATATTGTCCTCAACTTTTGGCATTACGTAACAATTTGATAAAGTGATTTTCCTACCAAATTTGTCTAGTCCTCTCCCAGCTAAGATACGGCCTGCTGGCATAAACTTTTTATCCTTTATAGCTTTTTTAATAGCATTATTACCACCACTGACTCTAGTTAAGAACCCATCAAAGGATTCATTCTCAAAGCGATACTTTTTTTCATAAATATCTCTCTGAAGATCTGACATTACCCATCCTTGTTCTCTTAATTTAGCTCTCTCTTCTCTATAAATAATATAAAGTCTAGCTACATCAGGACGTGATTTCATAAGTTCAACTTCTACAAAATCTTGAATCTTTTCTATATTTACTACTTCTAATTTACTAAAATCTATAAAAGCCTTATGGGCAATTTCTTGAGCCAGATCTTCATCGATGCCTAAATCCGTTTCTCCCATAGCTTTCTTAATTGCATTTACAATTTTCTCTTCCTCAAATACAACTATATTGCCATTTCGCTTTTCAACATGTAACATAATGCTCCCCCTTTATAATGAATCCTTAATAGTTAAAAATAGATTACAATCAACTATATATAGTGTTATATATGTTATTCGTATACTACATATACCCAATTTATCAAATATTAACTTGAAAATCAAGTATATTATATTATCTTAATATAACATCTGAATTAAAGGGGTCAATATACCTAGTACACCTCCTAAAAGTGCTCCTAACCAAGTAATAGCCTTTAGTTCCTTATTCGCAATATCTAAAATCAATTCCTCAGTAAAATCCACATCGAAGCTATTTACCTTATCTTCTACAATCTTTGATATATTAAACAATTCAATAATATGTGGCAATTCATGTATAGCAAATTCTTCAAATATAGTTCTAGCTATATTATAAATATTTGTAATCATATCCTTATTTATTTTTCCTGCCATAGAAGAAATAGGTCTGTTCAAAAATTGTTCTACTATAATTTGAGTAAAATTAGAGATACTCTCTTCTAATTTAGTTGAATTTAATATTATGTCTATATTAGTATTTAAGTAATTTATTATATTTTCCTTGTTATTTAATTCTGAAGCTTTTAGTTTATCCTGTATCAATTGTAACATAATATCATAATTTTTTTCATCAGAAATATAATTAATTAATACATCCGAAATTCTTGCTAGACTGTCATGACCAATAGTTTCCATTAGTCTTGGTACCACCTCTGAAGCCTTGGATTCTAGTAGTTTATCTATTGAAGCCTTAACAAGCATAACTATATTTTTATTTGCATCTTCACTATCTATATATTTTTCAATCATATGAAATACTTTATCAGAAATTAACTCTGGGCTAATAAAAGCAATAATTAATTTAGACATATTTTGAGAGATAAGCTCCGAAATGGAATCTTTAATTTTTCTTTGTATTTCAGGATCTTTGAAACTCGTCCTTATACTATATCCGATTTCATTTCCATTTTCATCAATATACTGATTTATAGCAGCCAATAACTCCTCTGGAATCAATTGTGACAGCATTCTTTCATCTTGAGCAAATTCATTTAGCTTTGAATCCAGGTGTCTGATTATTCCATTCTTTAGCTCTGAGGATTTTGATAATTCAATTAAAGATCCCCTCAACTTTTCATCTACTAATCCATAAATTTCTTCAGTATCAAAGCTATTTACTTTATCTTCAATAGCCTTAGATATTAACGTTTTAAATTGTTGACTCCTGATATGAGAAATTATTATATTCTTTAAATTTTCTTTTGCTTTCTTTATAAATCTATCATAATTTTCACCTAGCAAATTATCTAAAATCCCCTTCATAGATTGTTGGTTTTCTTTTAATTTGTTTAGTTTATCTTCTAACCACAATTTAATTTCTCTATCCGTTCTTTTATTGGCTAAAGCCTCAACTATAGTTTCTGGTGATAATAAATAGTTTCCTACTGTTTCCCCTATACTTTTAGCAATCCTCTCTCTCTCCTTCGGTATAAGGCCTGGAGTAAAGGGTATTTTTATATTCATTATTCTTTTCTCATGATGAGGTCTAAACAGCATCTTTATAGCAAGCCAATTTGTAAAATATCCTATGATTGCTCCAACTATAACTGGTACTAAAATTTTCATATTTTCTCCTTTCTAAAGCATTGAGATGAATGCATAGGCGGTTTTTTTGCTTTCCATGCAAAAAAACCGCCCCCTTTCACGCTACATAAGCTTACATATATTATTTGTAAATTCAATAGGGTCCTCTATAGGTAATCCTTCTATTAATAAGGCTTGATTATATAATAAGTTAGTATAAAGCTTTAGTTTATCCTTATCATTTTCAAAGGCAGATTTTAATGTGTCAAATACATGGTGATGTATATTAATTTCCAATATTTTATCAGCCTTTATACCCTGATTATCTGGCATTTGACTTAAGATTTTCTCCATTTCTATTGAAAGTTCCCCTTCACTAGATAGGCAAACAGGATAATTTTTAAGTCTCTTAGAAGGTTTTATTTCCTTTATTTTATCTGACAAGCTTTCCTTCATAAATGAAAATAGCTCCTTATTTTCTTCTATTTCCTTTTCATTATCCTTATCCTTTTCATCAGCTTCTATACCTAAATCACCTGACGATACAGATTTAAATTCCTTTTCCTTATATTGCATTAGCATTTTAATTGCAAATTCATCTATATCATCTGTGAAATATAAAATTTCGTAGCCTTTATCCTTTACTAATTCAGTTTGTGGCAATCTATCAATTCTCTCTACAGATTCGCCAGCTGCATAATAGATATATTTTTGCTCTTCTGGCATTCTACTTACATATTCCTCTAAGGTAACCATTTTCTTTTCCTTTGATGAATAGAAAATAAGCAGGTCTTGTAATACTTCTTTGTGCATTCCAAAATCACTATAAACTCCGAATTTCAATTGTTTTCCAAATCCTTTAAAGAATTCCTCATATTTTTCTCTTTCATTCTTTAGGATTAAAGTTAATTCATCTTTAATTTTATCTTCTATCTTCCTTGCAATCAACTTTAATTGTCTATCATGCTGTAATATCTCTCTAGATATATTTAAGGATAAATCTTCTGAATCTACAATTCCTTTTACAAAGCTAAAATAATCTGGAAGTAAATCAGCACACTTATTCATTATAAGTACCCCATTGGAATATAACTCAAGTCCCTTTTCGTACTCTTTTGTGTAAAAATCATAAGGAATTTGACTTGGTATAAATAATAAAGCATTATACCTTACGACACCATCTACAGATAGATGAATTGACTTTATAGGTTCATCAAATCCAAAATGCTTTTCTGTATAAAAATTCTTATAATCTTCTTCTGTTAATTCATTTTTATTTTTTCTCCATATTGGAACCATGCTATTTATTACTTGCTCTTCTTCATATTGTTCATATTCATCTTCAGAGCCTTCCTTTAATCTGCTCTTTGTAACATTCATTTTAATTGGATATCTAATAAAATCAGAATATTTTTTAATAATTCCCCTCAATCTATATTCTTCTAAAAATTCATCATAATTCTCGTCTTCTGTATTTTCCTTGATTGTAAGTATTATATCTGTCCCAACAGTATCTTTTTCTATAGGCTCTATTGTATATCCCTCAGCACCCTCAGACTCCCATTTATATCCTTCATTGGCTCCAAAGGTTTTACTTATAACTGTTACCTTGTCCGCTACCATGAATGCAGAATAAAATCCAACACCAAATTGGCCAATTATATCAAAGCCATCTTTTAATTCATTTTCATTTTTAAATGCAAAGGAACCACTATTTGCAATCACACCAAGATTCTCTTCTAATTCTTCCTTCGACATTCCAATTCCTGTATCTGATACGGTCAATGTATGATTTTCTTTATCTGCTATAATCTTAATGTAATAATCATCTTTATTAAAGCTTATGCTCTCATCAGTCAAAGCTTTATAATAAATCTTATCAATAGCATCAGATGAATTGGAAATCAGCTCTCTTAAAAATATCTCTTTATGTGTGTAAATTGAATTTACCATCAAATCAAGCAAACGCTTTGACTCTGCTCTAAATTCCTTTCTTTCCATAGATATCTTCCCTTTCCTTTTTTATATTATAATTTTATTAGCACTCTAAGTGTTAGAGTGCTAATAAGAAAAATGTACCATATTTATTTTTTTATGTCAAGAACAAGAAATATTAGTGATAGTTTTTATTTTAAGGTTTTAATACTACTTTAATACAATTATCAGCTTTTTTATCAAATATCTCATACCCATGTTTTCCTTCATCTAAGGATAATCTGTGAGTTATTATATCAGTAGCATCAAACTTTCCTTGATTAATAAGCTTAAGAATAGGTTCTACATAGGAATGTGCAGGACATTGGCCCATTTTTATAGTAATATTTCTTGAAAAGAAATCCCCTAAAGGAAACATATTATATCTAGCACCATATACCCCTACCATAGATATAGTTCCACCTTTTCTAACTGCTTGAGTAGATATTTCAATTGCAGATTTTGAGCCCCCTTGAAGTTTTAATGCAGTTTCCATCTTTTCAATAAACGACATCCTTCCATCCATTCCAACACAATCAATTACTACATCTGCTCCACCATTTGTTAATTCTTTTATATATTCTCCAGTATTATCATATTCTTCAAAATTTACTACTTCTACACCATTGTATCTTTTAGCATGCTCTAATCTATATCCAACTCTATCTACTGCTATTATTCGTTTAGCACCTTTAAATGCTGCCCATTTCATAGATAATAGTCCTACCGGTCCAGAACCTAGTACTACTACTGTGTCACCATTTTTTACTCCACCGTTTTCAACTCCCCAATAAGAAGTTGGTAATATATCCGTAAGAAATAGTACCTGCTCATCCGTTAGTTCTTCAGGTATAACTGTAGGACCTACATTTGCATAAGGTACTCTAAGATATTCTGCTTGACCTCCATCATACCCTCCATAGGTGTTGCTATATCCAAATATAGCTCCAGCCTCTCCATTATCATTGGAATTATCACATTGACTCCATAAATCATGCTCACAATACCAGCAATGTCCACACGCTATTGGAAAAGGAACAATAACCCTATCACCTTTTTTAACCTTATTTACACCTTTACCCACTTCTTCTACGATACCCATGGTTTCATGCCCTAAAATAAATCCCTTTGGCATATTAGGTACCATTCCATGAACTAAGTGCAAATCAGATCCACATATAGCTGTTGATGTTACCTTAACGATAATATCATCCTCATTTTGTATCTTTGGATCATCAACCTTTGCTACCCTCACATCATTTATTCCCTCATATACTATTGCCCTCATGAAATCCCTCCAATTAAGTTATAGGATTATCTTTTCCAAGTAAGGTATGAATATGCAATGATAGCCGAAAGTAGAAAAATAGAAAATAGTAGGAAATTATCCTACTATCCCTTATTAGCTTCTTTTTTCAATCTATAAAACATTATATTATTTTCTATATCTATATGCTGTAATAGGCCTATCTCTAATTCCTTCAGTCTATCGTAAGTATTTACATAAGTGGGACATCCTGTAGGTGGAACTAAGTAGTCATTTGTAATCTCTCGAATTTTCTTAACTAGCCCTTCTAATTCTTTATTATCCTTCTCAACATTCTCAATTTCCTCTACTATATTTTCTAACAGCTTTTGTGAAGGTTCCTTTTCATAGTCAATTATCATATAAAATAACTTTCTCTCTTCTTTAATGATATGAGATTCTAACACTGTCTTTAATCCTCCAAATAATCTATGAACCTTTTCAAGAACATCTCCAGAATCGTCAAAATGAACTTTAAATATTGTATATACTAATTTTTCTAATTCTGGTAATTCCTTTTTTAACGGAGTATGATGCTTCTTGAGGATATATTCTATTATCTGAGAGTATTTCTCAGTATTCAAATCTATTTCTTGGCTATGGAAATTTGTCATGGATATCTCTCCTTCTAATTTTTATTATAATCTTATTAATTATTTTATTTATTATTTGTTTGTTTTTTAGTGATACCCTATTATGACCTAGTTAATCCAACTATTTTTTATAGTAGTTAGAAGATATAACGTCTTATTTCTTATAAAGCTTTCTTTTTTTCATTGAACCTAAATTCTTTATAACCCATCAATACTACCCAAACATAGGCAAGAGTTTTTGGTATCATTAAGATTCCAATCCATGGAATTGTATTAGCCCATAGCACTACAGGTATATATAAAACGAAAGATAATACAATCGCCAGCCACATGAATTTAAAATTATTGTCATCACACTTCTTTGCTTCAGAATAAAAAATATAGATAATAATAGCACCCATAATAGCAAATGGAATATTTCTATATATTCCCCATGAAACAGGTGCATTATAGTTTAACCAATCATTCTGAGGAAAAACACATAATCCTATTCGTATAATACTCAAAGCATAAATTGAAAATGTAAGTCCCTTATTCCCCCTAATTCTGTAACGCTGTCTCCATATATGATATAAAATTACATAAAAGATGGTCATTGTAATAGATGTTATAAATTTTCCTATCCCAAGTGCAACAGCGTTGGCTTCTAATCCTGTTGTGAGTAAAGCATATGACCGAGGTATTAAATGAAATGAATCTCCTACCCCTAATACAACAGCCATAATACCAAATAACTTAAATTGCTTGTTGTTTCCACCCTTTAATATCATTATCATTCCTATTGTAATAACCCCTACTAAATAAACTGCATCAAATAAAGTTTCCATAATTGCCTGCATAATAATCACTCCTTAATTATATTGATGAACATTGTTCATTGATGTTCAAATTAAAAATCATACTGTAGTATGATTTTAATCTGACATTATTTTTTTTAGAATTGCTATAAAAAAACTTATATCTTCCTCTTCTTTTCTAAGCATAATAAGCATATTTTCAAAAATAAATTCTGCTGTTTTTTCTTTTGAGATTGCTTCTGACCATGAATACTGTCTTAATTCATTATCCATATCCATTAATATTTTAATCTTAGAATAGATTTTCTCAAAATATTCATTTTCCCTTTGTTTTCCAAGTATCTTTTCCTGTGTCTTTAGTAAAGCAAGCTGTTCTAGCCAGTTTTCTTTAAATTTGAGAAGATAATGATATAAAGTGCTATAAATCTTCCCTAAATTATCATAGAAGTTATTGTAAGAGAGATCTTGCCAATCAACATTCGCAAAAGCACCTTCCCAAAAATCTTCAATAATAGCTACTAGCAGATCTCCTTTTGAAGGAAAATAGTTATATACTGTACCTATGGCTATTCCACTATTCTTAGCAACAGCACGAATATTTATATTTGAAATACCTTCCTTCATAGCAATATCTTTAGCTTCTGATAAAATAATCTCTCTATAATTTTTATTATAGTTTTCCATGTCTTATTTCACCTCGTGAACGTTGTTCATGTTCATAATATAATAATAATTCCTTATTGTCAAGCTTTATTTTTCAAGTACAATAAATTGAACCTCTTATATATTTATTGACCTTGTATATCTATAACTACTATTTCTGGTGGATTGAATATTCTAGGTAATCTTGGATTAAATGACACCCCTCTACTTACAATGTGAGTATAACTTTCCTGCTCATACACTCCTCCAGCATATTTGAGAAAAAATCCTTGATTTGGTGCAAAAAGTCCATTTAATATAAATGGAATACGTACCTGTCCACCATGAGAGTGCCCCGAAAGTACCATATCAAAAGGTAAAGAGTTATAAAAATCAACAGCTTCTGGTCTATGAGATAATAACACCTTATATCCCGATACATCTTCTATATTAGAAAATGATTTATATATTTCTTCATTCCAATTAGACTGGGGTCTTTCATATTTGATTATATCTGGATCATCTACACCTGCCATAACTAACTCAACTCCGTTAATATCTACTTTCCTATAATCATTCTCTAATACAATTATATTAAAGGATTTAAAAACTTCCTTAATATAATCTACTTCACCTGTCCAAATTTCATGATTGCCTGTAACATAAAAGACAGGTGCAATATCCTTGATACCTTCTAAAAATAATTTAGCACCTTCTATAGGAACCATATCATCTGCAATATCACCAGCTAGAGCAATTATGTCGGGATTTTGCTTTTTTATTTTATTTATAATCTTACTTTGATTTTTACCATATACATGACTATGTAAATCTGATATAAGCACAATTCTTATAGAATGACTATCTAATATCTTATCGGTTCTTATCTTATAGTTCTTCACAATAAGTCCATTATAAAAAGCTGATAAAATAAAAATTATAAGTAGAACTTTCCTATTCGTTATAATAAATTTAGATTTTCGTTTTTCTTTAATCATATGTCCCCCAATATATATTTTAGTAAATCACAACTAAATTTTATATATATTATACCTAATTCAAGTGTTGAGTAAGTTACATATATGTTACAATGAAATTATAAATATAAATACTAAAATTACTATAAAGAAATAATTAATAGTAGGGATATGCTCCCTACTATTTGTTTTTGCCCTACTAAAGATATATGGGTTCTCTATCTTCTTTTATTATCACATTATTGTATCTAAGAATTTGCTTAGTTCTATCTCCATCTCCTAGAGAATCCAAATAAACAATTTCTTCTGGCACTATCTTTATAACTTTTATATCCTTTTCTTTCTCCATTACATACGAGTCAGAATATTGATCTTTGGCCTCTCCAAAAATTCCATTATCCATTAGACTAGTTACTGCTGTACCAAATATTTGTACCCCTCTAATTTGTCTATAGTTAATATAATCTGTATTAACTAATAAACAGACATTAGGATTTTCTGCTATTGCATTAAATTTTTCTCCACCTGCTGAAAGTATAAAAATATTCATATTATCCCCTACAAAATACTGAACAGGACTACTCCTTGGTATATTATTCATACATGTAGCAAGAGAACCCTCCTTATGTTCCTTGAGAAATTCAGCTATCATAATTTTCAACTCTTCTGCTGACACTTTTTTATTATTCACCAAACCACCTCCTATAATATTCTTAATGCTTGTATAACTTTACTTTTACTCTCTCATAGCTATTATTTTACTTTTTTTGTAAATTATTCTTTAAGATTATTAAAATAAAGAATATAATGATAATAATGATAACAATAAAGTTAATGTATAAATGCTAAGTTATATAAGGAGGTCGTAATGAATAATTTTGAACACAATCTAGAGAAATATGCTGAACTAGCTGTAAAAGTTGGTGTTAATCTAAAAGAAAAGGAAGGTCTTATAGTAACTGGTAATGCCGATACCTTACCCCTTGCAAGATTAATAGTAAAAAAAGCCTATGAAGTAGGAGCAAAGCATGTAGAGTTTCAGCTTGCTGATGATGAAATCAGCTTATTAAGGTTTAAATACGGAAAGGATTATGTATTTGACAACTTCCCAGAATGGAAAGTAAGCTCCTTAGAGGCTATGTATAAGGATAATTACCATCATATATTTATTCTTGCATCTGATCCTGAACTACTAAAAGATATTGACGGAGAAATAGTTGCTAAAAGTCAAAAATCAGCTTCACAAGCAATGGCTCCTGTAATGAAATACAGAATGACCGGGGTCACTAAATGGAATATAATTGCTATGCCGTCAGTTTCATGGGCAAAATCAGTATTCCCTGATTTAGATGAGGAAAATTCCATAGAAAAACTTTGGGAAAATATCTTTGCTGCTACTAGAGTTGATCAAGAAGATCCCGTAAAGGCGTGGGAAATACACGATAAAAATCTTAAAAAGTATAGAAACTTCTTAAATGAGAAACAATTTGAAAAGTTAATATTTAAAGGTCCTGGCACAGATTTAGAAGTGTATTTAGCCGATGAACATTATTGGATGGGTGGAGCTAAAGAAAGTCAAGCTGGACATTCTTATGTTGCCAACATTCCTACAGAAGAAGTATTTACTACACCTCATCGTTTAAAAGTCAATGGTACTTTAAAGGCTACAAAACCTCTTAGTGTAAATGGTAAAATTGTAGATAATTTTGGATTTATATTTAAAGATGGTAAAGTAGTAGACTTTTATGCAGAAAAAGGATATGACGTGTTAGAAAAGCTCTTAGAAAATGATGAAGGAGCTAGATACTTAGGCGAAGTTGCTTTAGTTCAAGATGATTCTCCTATATCCAATACTGGTATATTATTTAATGAAACTCTATTTGATGAAAATGCTTCCTGTCATTTTGCCTTAGGTCGTGCCTATGCTTATGCTATGAGAAATGGCTCCAATATGACTCAAGAAGAATTAACGGCTAAAGGTGCTAATTTTAGTTTAATCCATGTGGACTTTATGGTAGGTGGACCACAACTAAATATTACTGCATATGAAAAGAATGGAAATGTAGTTGAATTATTTAAAGATGGAAACTGGGTATTTTAGATAAATAAAAAATAAATTCTCATTTTGGGTAAGAATTAATCTATAATTCAAACTAGAAATGAGAATTTTATTTATCATTTTATTATTAAATACTTTTCCTTATGTTTTATTATTTCAATTTCACCATATATTTTAGTGAATACTTCTATAAGAAACTCTCTATCTACATTGGTAGTATAAAAATCAGCAAATTTTTTCTTATCTTTTAAAACTATTATTTTATCACAATAATTAAGTGCCATATTTGGATCATGTAAAGTAATCAATCCAGATTTATTCTCGTTTTTTATCACTTCTCTTATTTTAGATAAGACCATATGCCTATTGTTAAAATCAAGAGCACTATCTGGCTCGTCAAATAACATAATCTCTGAGTTTTGCATTAAATTTCTAGTTATTATAATAAGCTGTTTTTGCCCTTCACTTAAATGAAGAAAATTTTCCTCTGCAAATTTCTCTATTCCCATTTTTTTCAGCATATTGTAAGCCATTTCTCTGTGGTTCTTTGTAGGAGATTCAAATACTCCAAGATATGGAGTTACACCCATTAATACAACATCCAATACCTTTGTATCATAAACTATACTATGTCGTTGAGGCATGAAACTAATATGTTTTGCCCTTTGTTTCTCGCTAAACTCATAGATATCCATACCATTTATTAAACATTTACCACTCTTAGGTTTTAGTAATCCACAAATCACTTTTAGAAGGGTCGTCTTCCCTGTTCCATTTAAACCTAGAAGTGCAATAAACTCATCACTTTTCATAGTTAAATTAATATCATCAACTATTAACTCTTTATCATACCTTGCTCTTATATTTTCTACTTTCATCAAATCCATTATAATCCTCCTATTTCAAGCGAGTCATTAAATACGCCAGATATGGTGCTCCGATAAAGGTAGTCAATATACTAATAGGAATCTCACTGCCTGCCAAACTTCTTGCAAGACAGTCTGCTATAATTAAAATTATGCCTCCAATAAATCCACTTAAAATAGTCGTATGAAAATCATTTTTCTTTGTGATTATTCTTCCTATATGAGGAGCTATTAAACCTATAAAATATATTAAACCAGTAATACAAACAATACTAGCCACTACTAAAGTTGCAGCTATGATTACACCTAAACGTATCAATTCCACAGAAGTGCCTAAACTTTTCCCCTCTTCATCGCTCAGAGACAATACATTAATCTGCCATCTTAGTAAAATAAGTATTGTTATGCCTATTAGAAAAAATGGTAATATGGATATTACCTTTTCTTTTGTAACTCCTGCAAAACTTCCCATTGACCAAAATTCTATTGCTGCCAACTGACGCTCTGGATCTGCGAAAAATTTTAACATCATTATTAAACCTTGGGTTATAGAGCTAATTACAATTCCTGAAAGTACAAATGTTGAAATTCCTTTATCCTTTGATATCTTAGTAAGCCCTATTGCTGTAAATACTGCCACTATAGCACCTACAAAGGCAGATATAGCTATAGTGAAGGTTCCACCTGCAATAAAGATAATAGCTATGGCTGCTCCTAGATTTGCACCTGATGCAACTCCTATAATGTCTGGTGTTGCAAGGGGGTTTTTAAAAATAGTTTGATATACACTGCCAGCTATACTGAGCCCTATTCCTGCTATGGTAACCATAATGGTCCTAGGAAGACGAAGAGAGAAAAACACCATTTTTACAGTAGGTTCAACTTTACCACCAAAGATAATTTTTAAGATATCACTAATATTAATAGGATACTTACCTACTCCTATTGATATTAGAAAAACAGCCCCCAATAATGTGGAGGCTATTAAATATTGTATAAACTCTTTATTATGATTTCTTACCAATATTCTATCATTAACATTCATTACTTTATAATATCTTCCTTATTTATTTCTATATCATAAAACTCCTTATAAAAATCAGCCACATCTTGTTTAAAAGTATCATTTGAGTAGTCTTCTTCATGTAATATACTTGTCAGCCACATTGTGCCTAAAATACTCGATGGTATAGGCGCATCCCATGCTTCAAAGGAATCTGGCATTACATAAACTCGGCGGTTTTTCATTGCAGATATTGCAGATAATTTGTTGTTATTTATTATGTCATCCTTTGTATAATCAGCACTAGGTGCTATAATAATTACATCTGGATTATAAGCTAATAGCTGCTCATAGGAAATCGCAGCCCAATAGGTATCCTCTATATCAGAAGCAACGTTGATCCCCCCTGCTGTTTCTATCATATAGTTTTGATACATTTTCTTTGGTGCAGTAGAAAGAAAATCACTATTTCCTCCCAGATAAACCTTCTTTTGTTCTTTATCTTCAGTTATCTTCCCAATTTCTGAAATCTTTTCATCATAATAGGATATTAATTTTTTAGCTCTATCTTCAGTCCCTGTAGCTTTACCAATCATTATCAATGTTTCTTTTAATAAATCCATATCTTCAGGATTTACCGCTATTACATTTATACCTAGTCCCTCAAGGCTTTCTACTGCTTCTTTTAATTTAACAGGTAAAATTACAAGATCTGGCTCAAGAGCAATGCAACCTTCTAAATCAAATTCTTTTGCAGTACCTACATTTGGAAGCTCCAGAAACTCAGGTGCTGCTAATGCATAAATATTTCTTGATTTTGCCTTTGCTTCTATACCTACTACATTATCTTCTAGTCCTAAAGCTATCATCATGGATGTAGTTATGTAATAACCACTTACTATCTTTTCTGCACTTTTGTCAAGTATTATTTCTCTTCCAAGATGATCCGTAATAGTGATACTTCCACTTTCTTGCGATTGTTTCTCTATTTCTTCTATTTGTAGCGTTTCCGATACATCTCCTGTTCCTTCGTCTAATTTAGGCTCATCCTTTGGCTTACAACCTACCATGGATATAGTCAATACAATAGCTAATAAGATCAAAATTCCTCTTTTACAAAAACTCATTTTTATCTTCCACACCCTTTCCTAGTCAATTAATATACTGTTCTAGTTTCCTATATCTGTCCATCATCAACATATGTAAGGTATATCATATATAATTTTTCATGTCAATATTTTAACTATCCTTTTAAAATTATCTATAACTAATTTTCAAGTATAGATTATCCTAATTTAAAAAGATACTTTTTAAATGGTATAATCCTTTTTAAGATGAATTTTAGGAGGCATTTTATGGGTAAAATAATTTATATAAATCTTACAAACCGAAAGATTATTAAGAAGGAAAAGAATTTTCCCGACTATGGCAGAGGTCTTATTGCAAAAATTATAAATGAAGAAGTTTCTCCAGAGACAGAAAGATTAACAGATGAAAATGCAATAGTATTAGTTCCAGGGCTTTTCTCAGGAACTCTTGCACCTAGTACAGGAAGACTAATAGTAGGTACAAAGAGATCAAAAGATGAAGGTATTCAAATTTCAAATTTAGCAGGAACTATATCACAAAAATTAGCATCATTTAATATAGATGCTATTGTTATATTAGGGAGAAATACGAATAAAATCCCTTTAACTATAGTAATCGAAGAAGACAATATTGCTTTAAATACTATAGACAGCATTAAAGAAATGGAAGTCTCTCATACTATAGACATGATACATAATCTTTATGGAAGAAATTGTGGAATCATTGGCATAGGCCCTTCAGGAGAAAATTTATTACCAATATCAACCTTATTTAGTACATACCCAGAAGGTAATCCTTCATTCTATTGTGCTAGAAATAGTATTGGTGATGTATTTGGACATAAAGGTATAAAAACTATAGTTGCCAAGAATAAAGCTTATTTTAAATCCAATGTATTGGATAAAGAAAATATGAAACAAGCTTCAAAGTCCTTATCTAGAATCATAATAGAACATCCTATCTGTGGTAAGGCTCTACCCGGACTTGGCTCCATTACTTTAATGAAAATGTTAAAGCAAGGTAAAAATATTGATGTCAGTCAGGTAAGTTCTAAAGGAAATAACAAAGATACAGAATTTAAAATAAATAGAACATGTTCTCCTCTTTGTGTAGTGGGATGCTTAAATAGACATGCTAAAACAGGTGAAGATTATTATTCTGCTCCTACTGAAAGTGAAGCTTATGCAGCATTAAATACGTCATTTGGTATAGATGATAAGCACTATGTAAAAAACTTTACAAAAAGATGCTTTGAACTAGGGATAGATTGTATTGAATTTATATTTAGCTGTAATATTTATTTTAATCTTCAAGATATAAAAGGTACTACGGAAGAAATGGACAAAGCTCTAGAAGAAGTTAAAAATATGACATTAGCAGGTAGAGTACTAGGTAGCAAAACTTCAGGTATATATAATTTATTTAGAGAAAAAGAAAAGTATAAAGATATGGTAACAAGGCCCTCTATAACAGAAGAAGATAATTTTAATATAGATATCCAGTCAAATGCTGTTAAATTACTAGGATTGTCGGACTTAGACTATCTATACGCCTATATAATTGCTTTAGAGAATCTTGGTTTCTGCTTGTTTGCTTCCTTTGCTTTTATAGATAATGATGAAGCCTTAACTTTATTATCAGATATGTATTTCTACAAAACAGGAGTAAGAGCAAGTGAAAAAGATATTTTACAGTATGCACTTCAAACAATAAAAAATGAAAAAGAATACGAAAGAAAAGTAAAATTGACTAATGTGTCTAAGACCATTCCTGAATTTGTAAAAGTATTATATAGATATTTCCATAAAAACTAAGAATTATTCTACTAAAAAATAGAGGATAGCAACGCTATCCTCTATCATATTACAATATTATCTTCATAGCTAACCCAATCACTATATCCTCCTACATATAGCTTTGGCTTAAGTCCTACTTCTTCCATAAAAATACAATTTACTGTACCTGTGATACCAGATCCGCAATGTACAATTATTTCTTCATATTTCTCTAGGTCTTTAAAGTATTCAATTAACTCTTCCTTAGATTTTATCTTTCCATCTACTACTAAATTCATCCAAGGATAATTTAATGCGTTTGGAATATGACCTGCTATTTTATCTATAGGCTCTACTTCTCCCCTATATCTTTCAGCTGCCCTTGAATCGATTATTGCTATATTATCTGAATCTATAGCACCCCTTACATAATTTATATCTACTTCCATTGAAGAATCTATATTTAAGCTTAATGATTTAGATTCTTCAATTTCGGGAATTTCAGTTGTTATTTCTAACCCACTGTTACTCCAAGCCTTTATGCCTCCTTCTAAAATATAAACATTATTTTTTCCAGAGTATTTAAGCAGCCACCACAATCTTCCTGCCATTGCTAGATCCCCATCATCATATATAACTATTGTAGAATCATCATTGATGCCAAGTCTTTTCATATCTTCTATGAACTTCTCCATATCAGGTAATGGATGTCTGCCACCATGAGTACTGACTTTACCTGTCATAATATCTTCAACTGAAACAAATTGTGCTCCCTTTATATGACCATTTTTATATTCTACAATTCCATAATCAGGATTATCTAACTCAGCTCTAACATCTAGTATAATTAAATTATCTTTTAATATATTATTTATTAACCATTCTTGAGATACAGTATTTTTCATCATTACCTCCATATAATTTACTTATATTATTTATATCTATTGCTTAATTATATTCTATTATTTACCCATTTCTATCCTATATTAGACAATTATTTTATATTATGTTTTTCTTTCAATCATAAAATTTTTAAGATAAAGTATTAAAAATATTTATCCTTATATTCTTTATATTTCAAATACAACTCATAATTTCCACATTTATTAGACTACATATTAAATTATTTAGATAACTAAATTTGAGTCTAGACATATCACAAATTGCATCTTTAAATATAGATATAAATTTCTCGATTTGAATACAAAATATTAACATTTGTATATAGCATAATTCTTATGTCATTTTTATTTATGAGATAACTTTTATTTAATATAGATTAAAAATTTAAGCATATTTGTTTTTCAGAACATTACTAATTATTACTTCATTTTTACAGAACTCAAGTATTAGTTTAGAATTATAGCAATATCATATTTAATTATCAACAGTTAATTTAATCTTTTGTCATTATATTGTTATACTCTCAACTTTATGAAATGGCAACATAATATAATATAATATAATATATATGAGCTTATTTATATTGATTATAATATTCAAAATTGACTTATTTATGAAAGGAGCTACTTAGATATGAAGAATAATGAAACATACGGTAATAAAGATAATAATATTTCAAACATAAATCATATTAAGGACACATGTAATTCATGTTTCTTTTCCTTGCCTCCAAAACAATTTGCAATCTTAGCATCATTGATAGGCGTTCTATTGATTGATGGCTTAGATGCAAACCAACAAAATTCACTTGGAAATTTTATTGTAAGCATAGGTCAATCTATTTTAACAGCAGCAGCTCAAGAACAAGTTATTGAATCTAATGATGAAAAAAGCCAACATCTTCGTAAGCAAATAGATCTATTTAAAGAAGCAAATTAATGAACTTGAACTTCAATTAGATTAAAACTACGCTTTTTAAAAAGCGTAGTCTAATATTCATTTAAATAATATACCGTATTCTTTGAGCTTTATTTCATTTCCTATCCATACAGGTGTACCTTTATCAATTAGCTGATATAGTATTTCTACATCTTGATTATACATTCTAACACAACCTAAGGATACGTATTTTCCAATGCTTTCTTTATCAGAATTTCCATGTATACCATAGGACCCTCCACCTTTTATATTCAATCCCATCCATCTTTTGCCAAGAGGATTATTTGGTGCTCCTCCCTTTACAGGCTTATATTTTCCTGCTCCTCCCCAGTATGGATTCACATATTTCGTTACTATTGTAAATTTACCTTCTGGAGTATACTCAGGAGCTTTTCCAGTTGCTACAGGATATCTTTTTATTATTTCTTTTCCTGATAAATGATATAAGGTATTATTGCTTTTATTAATTATTATAAAATTCCCTCCAGGGATTTCAGTTGTAAATTCCAACTCTATTCCTGGAACACTTATCTTATTTAATTCCATATCTTCATTTATCTTTTGATATGTATTCTTACCAACTATACCATCAGATGTCAGTCCTTTTTCTCTTTGATATCTAGCTACTATCTCTTTTGTCTTACTATCATAATAATATCCTCCTACTATATCGACATATCCTTTCTTCTCTAAAAACCTCTTGAGTCTTACAACTTCTTCACTAGATATCCCTTCCTTTAATATCAACCCATCAACATTAAATTTTGTAATAATTTCTATTTTATTTTCTTCTTGGAATTCTTTCTGAGCTTCTTGCTGTATTTCTATTATAACCTCCTCCATATTTTTTTCTATTTGTTCATCTGTTACTTCTTCCTCAAACTCTTCTTCCATTAGTTCTTCCTCAATTTCTATATTTTCTACAATACTTGTGTCTATATGGCTTAAATCATTCTTTACTTGACCACCAACTATGACTTGCTGAAGTATCATAAACATTACTATAAACTTATTTAACTGCATTTCAAGCCTCCCCTTTCTACTAGATTTTATAATCTATATGTCTTCTTTTATTGTATTCTTTGTAGCGAAGGATTTATGAGTAAAATTAAAATACAATTAATTCCTAGTAAATTAGTCTATTTACTTTTTTAAACCACAAGTATATAATTATACTTACATTGATGATAATCATTATCAAGTGATAACTTTTTTCATATAAAGGAGGGTTTTTATGCCAAATAATTTACTTAGTATAAATAATTTAAAGGTAAATATAGAGGATAAGGAGATTTTGAAAGGACTTAATCTCCACATTGATCATGGTGAAATCCATATTATCATGGGGCCTAATGGTGGAGGAAAATCAACTCTGGCATATACTTTAATGGGACATCCAAAGTACGAAATTATAGATGGAGAAATAGAATTTGAGGGAGAGTTGATAAATGATTTAGCACCTGATAAGAGAGCTAGAAAAGGAATATTTCTATCCTTCCAATACCCAGAGGAAATTCCCGGTGTTACAGTAGAAGAATTTCTGCGAACTGCAAAGACATCTGTTTCAGGAGAAACTCAAAAGCTTATTCCTTTTAAAAAATTACTAAAGGAAAAAATGGAACAGCTAGAAATGAAAGATGAATATGCCTCTAGATATTTAAATTTAGGATTTTCAGGAGGAGAAAAGAAGAAAAATGAAATCCTTCAAATGTCCACTCTTGATCCCAAGCTTGCAATCCTAGATGAAACAGATTCCGGACTTGATGTAGATGCAATAAGGATAGTAGCTGAGGGTGTAAAGAATTTTAAAAACGAAAAGAATTCTATATTAGTAATAACTCACTATAATAAATTACTCGATTATCTTCAACCCGATTATATCCATATCTTACTTGATGGAAAAATCGTTAAAACTGGAGGAATAGAATTAGCCAAGGAAATTGATGAAAGAGGATACGAGAATATTAAAGCTGAGTTTTCCAGCAAATAGAGGTGAAAAATATGGAAAGAAAAAAAACATATATTGAAGATATTGACAGGGGAATCTATGATATCAAAAATGAATTTACCTACAAATATAAATCAGACAAAGGTTTAAGTCCTGAAATAATAAAAGAAATTTCAAGAGAAAAAAACGAGCCGCAATGGATGACTGATTTTAGATTGAAGTCATTAGAGATATATAACAGTAAACCTATGCCTGCTTGGGGAGCAGATTTATCAGATCTTGATATGGATGATATTATAACATACATCAGACCCAATTCTGATATGAAGAATAGTTGGGATGACGTGCCCGAAGATATAAAGAAAACCTTTGAATTATTAGGTCTTCCCCAAGCGGAAAGAGAAGCCCTAGCTGGAGTTGGAGCACAATATGATTCAGAAGTTGTCTATCACAATATCAAAAAGGACTTAGTAGAACAAGGTGTAGTATATACCGATATGGAAACTGCATTAGAAGAATATGAAGATATAGTTAAAGAATATTTTATGACTTTGATCCCTCCAAATGCCCATAAATTTGCTGCCCTCCATGGAGCTGTTTGGTCAGGAGGTTCTTTTGTATATGTCCCTGCTGGAATTCAAGTGGATATTCCCCTTCAATCATATTTCAGACTTAATGCACCAGGAGCAGGTCAATTTGAGCACACCTTAATAATTGTGGAAGAAGGAGCAAAACTCCACTTCATAGAAGGCTGTTCTGCTCCTAAATATAAAGTAAACAATCTTCATGCTGGCTGTGTTGAACTATTTGTAAGAGAAAATGCAACTTTGAGATACAGTACCATAGAAAACTGGTCCAAAAATATGTATAACTTAAATACAAAAAGGGCCTTAGTAGATAAAAATGGTACTATAGAATGGATCTCTGGCTCCTTTGGATCCAAAGTCACTATGCTTTATCCTATGAGTATATTGAGGGGAGAAGGTGCAAAATCAGAATTTACAGGAGTCACCTTCGCTGCAAAAGGACAGTATTTAGATACTGGTACAAAGGTTGTTCATGCAGCACCACATACAACATCAACGGTTAATTCCAAGTCTATTTCCAGAGATGGAGGTCATGCCTTTTATAGAGGACTCCTTAAGGTGGCTAAGGATTCCTATGGATGCAAATCATCAGTATCCTGTGAATCATTAATGCTTGATAATAAATCCAGATCAGATACTTTGCCTATAATAGAATTAAATAATGACAATATAGACATAGGCCATGAGGCTAAAATAGGTAGAATCAGTGATGAAGCTATCTTCTATCTTATGAGCAGAGGAATTAGCGAAGAAGAAGCCAAGGCAATGATAATCAGAGGTTTTGTGGAGCCAATAACTAAGGAGCTCCCACTTGAATATGCTGTTGAACTTAATAACTTGATTAATATAGAACTTGAAGGTTCTATTGGATAAGGAGGGATAAAATGCTTTGGAAAAGAATTGGTTTAGAGAATTTTCAGTTTCCTAATGTTTTGAATTACACAAAAGATTATATAAAAATTGAAGGAGAACTTCCTATTGGAGCAGAATTAAATAGAACAAATGAAGATATGGATAACTATTTTAATGCACCTAAAATTCAAGGGGTAGGAGATAGATTTGTTTCCTTTGTCAATAAATTTTATAACATCGGCATAGGCTTATCCCTTCCCCCGAATACTAAAATAAATAGTCCTATAAAAGTTGAATTTAATATGGATAATGATAATCCTATTGTTATAGATAAAAATATTATTATAGCTGAAACTGGAAGCCAAGCAACAATTGTTATTGATTACAGCTCCAATGAAGAAATAGAAGCTTTCCATAATGGACTTACAATTGTATATGCAAAAGAAAATTCAGTAATCAACATAATAAAACTGCAAAGGATGAACGATATATCTCGGAACTTCGATTCAAATATTGCCTTTGTGGAAGGACAAGGAAAGGTAAACTGGATATCTGTGGAGTTAGGATGCAGCATTAGCGGTTCTAGCTATTACACTGTTTTAGAGGGTGAAGCAAGTGAATCCAACCTTTCTTCCATATATCTAGGTGATGGCATACGCAAAATGGATTTGGAGTATTCCATGATTCACTGTGGTCCTAGAAGTATAAGTAATATCGAAACTAAGGGAGTTCTCAAAGATAAATCTAAAAAAGTATTTAGAGGAAATCTTGATTTTAAGAAAGGTGCCAGACACTCCAAAGGTTCTGAGGAAGAGTATGTAATATTACTTGATCCTACTGTAAAATCAGATTCCATACCAGCATTATTGTGCGGTGAAGATGACGTAGAAGGAGAACATGCAGCTAGTGCAGGACAAATTGATGAAAATAGGCTTTTTTATCTTATGAGCAGAGGATTGAGCGAGAGAGAAGCAAAAAAATTAATCGTAGAAGCATCCTTTAGACCGATAATCGATAAAATTCCTTTAAAAGACTTACGTGAATTAATTAGCAGTGAAGTTGAGAGGAGAATTATAGATGCTTAAACTAAATCCTCAAGAAATAAAAAAAGATTTTCCTATATTTAATCAAAAAATAAATAACAATAGGCTAGTATATTTAGACAATGGTGCTACAACACAGAAACCTATACAAGTCATTGACGCCATGAGTGACTATAACAAGGTCTCTCATGGAAATCCTCATAGAGGTGCTCATCAGCTTAGTATAAGGGCTACAGAGGAATATGATTTAGCTAAGGAAAAAGTAAGAGAGTTTATCAATGCTAAAGATATAGAAGAGATTATTTTTACTAGAAATACTACGGAGTCCATCAATCTAATTGCCTATTCCTATGGAAGGGAATTCGTTAAAGAAAATGACGAAATAGTATTAGCTATCTCAGAGCACCATAGCAATATCCTCCCTTGGCAAAGAATAGCAAAGGAGAAAAATGCAGTCTTGAAATACATGTATTTAAATGAAGAAGGAAGGATTTCTCTAGGAGAAATAAAGAAAAAGATAACCAATAAGACAAAGATTGTATCTATTGCTCAGATGTCTAATGTTCTGGGAGTTATTCACCCTCTTAGTGAAATAATAGACTACGCTCATAATAGAGGCTCTATAGTTATAATAGATGGAGCTCAAAGTACTCCACATATGTCAGTAGATGTTCAACATCTTGATGTAGATTTCTTTGTTTTTTCTGCCCATAAGATGTTAGGTCCTATGGGAATAGGAGTATTATATGGTAAAAAAGAATTGTTAGAAAGTATGCCTCCATCTTTAATGGGTGGAGATATGATAGAATATGTTTATGAACAGGAAGCTACCTTTGCCCCCCTTCCACATAAGTTTGAAGCTGGAACACAAAATGTAGAAGGAGCTGTAGGACTTAAAGCAGCAATTGATTATTTGCAAAATATAGGTCTAGATAATATCCATAAACATGAGAAAATCCTAGTAGAATATGCATTGGAAAAAATGCTGTCTATACCTTATGTGAATATTCAAGGTCCTAAAGACTTAAATATGAGAGGCGGCATAATATCCTTTACAATAGATGATATACATCCCCATGATATAGCGTCTATTTTAGACTCATATGGTGTAGCCCTTAGAGCAGGACATCACTGTTGTCAACCTTTGATGAGGTATCTTGATGTTCCTGCAACTTCAAGGATAAGCTTCTATCTCTATAATACAAAGGAAGATATAGACCAATTTATTGAAGGAATTAAAAATGTAAGGAAGTGGTTAGGTTATGGATCTTAACTCAATTTATACTCAGCTTATTATGGAACATAATAAAAGTGGACACAATAAGAAATCCTTATTAGATCCAGACATCACTGAAAGAGGGCATAATCCCAGCTGTGGTGATGATATTTCCTTGCACCTAAAGCTTGATGGAAATATAATAAAAGATGCTTCATTTACTGGAGTTGGATGTGCCATATCTCAAGCATCTACATCTATGATGATAGATTTAATAAAGGGCTTAACTATAGAGGAATCACTAAATTTAGTAGAAATCTTTATAGGTATGATTAAAAAAGAAATCACTGACGAAAATAAACTAGAGAAATTAGAAGATGCTATGGTTCTTCAAAATATTTCTAACATGCCTGCTAGAGTAAAATGTGCTGTTTTGGCATGGCATACATTAAGGGAAGCAATATCAAAATAAAGACGGTAAAAACCGTCTCTATTTTGATACTACTCTACACCTCTATCCACATAATCTCTTTTAATATATTCATTTTGAAGAATTGCCATATGAATTATATCGTGCCATTTCCCTTCTCTAAAAATGCTTTCTCGTGATCTTCCTTCATGTTGAAAACCTATTTTCTCATATAGTTTAATAGCTTTATTATTAAAAGAAAAGACCCTTAGATACACTCTATGCAGATTCATTTCAAGAAAGCTATAATTAAGAAGCAATTTCATCGCTTCTGTTCCATAGCCTTTTCCCCATGATGTCTTATCTCCAATATCAATAATACATTCAGCATTACGATTTTTATAATCAATATTAATTAGTGAAGTAATTCCTACAGGTTTATTAGACTCCCTTTCCACTATTATATAGCTCCTTGAAGATTCAGAACCTAAAATTACTTGACTAACGAACTCTTTAGTATCATCAATATGATAAATATCTAAAAATAGAGAAGTGGATTTCATAACCTCTATGTCATTTCTCCATATATGATATAACTCTATGTCTTGTAATGTCATCTTTCTTAAAATAATTTTAGAAGACTCAAATAACATAATAACACTCCTTTACTATTCTATAATTGGACAAAGCATTTTTCTCAATGTAAAAAATAAAATATCAATTTGCTCATTTACCTTAGTCACTTCTATACCTAAATTAAATGTATCTAGCATTAACCCATCTATGAAGGAAATAATATATAGAGCAATTGACCCTGAAGGCATACAAGGTTTGAATTCTTCTTTTTTAACACCTTCTTCAATAAACCCCTTTATTGAAGAAGCTAGCTCCTTATATCGCTCTATTACATAGGGATTACTTGTCTTATTGGAATTACGATATGTTGTTAAAAAGAATTCCGTCTTGCAGAGTAAAAGGGATTGATTAATAGATTCAATATTTTTTTGCTGCATTTTAATCCAGTTTATTAACTGTTGCCAAAAAGAAGATTTCTCCTCTTTTTCAAAATAAAGAATATCCATTTCATCTTCTAATTTGAGAAGTTCCTCAAATACATGCTGAATATTATTAAAATAGGAATATAAAGCACCTCTTGATATACCTGCTTCATCAATAATATCCTGCATTGTTGCTTGTATATACCCCTTCTGTATAAACACTCTTTTGGCAGCTTCCAATAATTCTTTCCTTTTATTTATTTTATATTGATTACTTACCTTTGGAGACATATTCTCTTTCCTCTCTTTTATTGTAGTACTTTAACAAATTCTGATTCTGCAAAGCAATTTGTTTATTCCAAACACAAAATAGACATTGATGTCGTTTTAATTTGATTATAAACGACATCAATGTCTATGTCAATATCTTATAACATCTCTGGGGAAAACAATTCACTTTTATTGGCATTCATGGTATAATGTTTTGATAAAAATAACTTTAATATTTATTAGATATAGTGTTATACATGATATGGAAGGGGGAAATTAGATATGAGCATTAATGGAAAGAGTTATTATGGACTTTTTATATTTTTGTTTTTATTAATAATATCTTTTTTTGTGACTTTGCTTGACTCTATTATCTTGCTTATTCCTCCTGTTATTTACTTGTTGATAATTTGTTGGAATATACTTTTTCCAGAATACAAAATTGGATATATTGCTATCGTACGTTCCGTGTGTAAAATAGAATAAACACTCCTTTGACTTAAAAAAATTAAATCAAAGGAGTGTTTGTTAATGAAAAAAACATTGTGGCTTAAAAATGAACTTGTTTTGCCATATGCCGAATTTGTGAAACAAGTAAAGGATTTTTGTTGGAGAAATACTTCTGATCAGGAACTAAAAGAACAATTGAGATTTTGTTCTCTTCAAGCTGTCAGTCTTGGTACAGCTAAACTATACAGCATTTTAAAAGAAATTGTTTTTCGCTGTATGGGAATTACACTTTTTGACTCCCAACTTGCAGCTGCATATTCTATGCAGTGTGGTCGTATTGCAGAGCTGCCCACTGGCGAGGGGAAAACTCTTGCAGCAGTCCTAGCCGCAATATGCTTCGCTTTACAAGGAAAATCCGTCCACATTCTAGTTTTTAACGATTATCTTGCAAAGCGTGACTGTATTTCCAATCAATCAATTTTTAATTTTTGCGGCCTATCTTCCAGCTATATTGATCAGACAACAAAATCTCCAGAGCGAAAAAAAGCCTATGGATGTAATATTGTTTATCTTTCTGCAAAAGAAGCTGGTTTTGATTTTTTGAGAGACTTTTTATGCACAAAAAAAGAGGATTTGCTTTTTCCAGGATTCCAAGTTGCTATTGTTGATGAAGCAGACTCCATTTTAATTGATGAATCACGTATTCCACTAGTATTAGCAGGAGATGCTCCAAAATCCCAAACTCATGCAGTTCACATCCATAATGCTGTCTCAACTTTATCTCAAAAGGATATCTCCATTGAAAAAAGTAAAAATCAAGTTTGGCTTACTGATCTAGGCATTGCTCATATTGAGCAGTTCCTTCATCTAGAAAACTTATATAGTGAAGAGAATGCTAATATCCTTGGAATGGTGAGTGCCACCCTAGAAGCACGATTACTTTTGAAAAAAGATAAAGACTATATTGTGAAAGACAATGCCATTCAAGTAATTGACGAATCAACAGGACGTGTAGCAGTAAATCGTAAATTCCCTGACCTTCTTCACCATGCAGTAGAAGTCAAAGAGCAAATTACTGGAGAATCATGTACCATGGTTTATAATTCCATGACACTACAGTCCTTTTTGCTGCAATATAAGATTCTGTGCGGAATGACTGGAACTATATATAGCTCCGCAAAAGAACTGAAATCAATGTACGGTTTAGAGGCAGACGTAATCCCACCACATATCCCCTGTATTCGTATAGACCATGAAGATGAAATTTTCAACAATAAGAAAGGCAAAATAAAAGCTATTGTCAGTGAAATTCAGCGTGCATACGAAAAGGGTCAGCCCGTATTGTTAGGCACACAAAGCGTAGAGGAATCAGAGGAATATTCTGAGTTACTTACAGCACAAAATATCCCTCATTCCATTATTAACGCTCGAAATGATGAAAGGGAGGCAGAAATTATTTCACGTGCTGGAGAACCTTATCGAATTACAGTTTCCACGAATATGGCTGGTCGAGGTGTAGATATCAAACTAGGTGGCAAAGATGAAGAAAGAAAAGATTTTGTACGGACAGTAGGTGGACTTTATGTACTCAGTACAGGAATTAATAGAAGTATTCGTATCGATAACCAACTTCGGGGACGTGCAGGCCGCCAAGGTGATCCTGGTGAAAGCAAATTTTTTATCAGTATGGAAGATTCCTTACTCACCACTTACTTCTCTGATGATGAATTAATCGAAATACAAAATAATGTAAACATCTATAACAAAAAACGCCTATCTAAACTAGTACGTCGAGTACAAAAAAGAGAAGAAGGTAAGGATGCTGAGGCACACTATATGCTGGAACGGTATGCATATATTTTAGAACAGCAAAGAAATCTAATTGCCTCATATCGCACTGAAATTCTTCTAGAAGAACTTGAATTAACCACTTTCCAAGAACAGGAACCAGACATCTATCAAAAGTATGTAGAAACAGCAGGTAAACGTGGAGTAAAATGTGCAGAAAGCCAATTAACTTTATATTACATCAATCAACATTGGGCTGATTTTCTGATGACTATGGAGAATGTTCGAAACGGAATTCATCTGATGATAATTGGAGGAAAAAGTCCGCTGGATGAATATCACCGAATTTCTATAGCCGCATTTGATGAAATGATTGAAGATATTAAAAAGGATGTTATTTCTTCTATGAAAAAATACAAAATTACATCAGACGGTATTGACATGGAGGAAGCAGGTCTTAGTGGAGCAACGACCACATGGACATACATGATTGACGAAAGTAACAGTCAGTTCCGCCGTATTCCTCAATTGATGAAAACAGTTTCTAATACAATAAATGGAACAGTTTTTACTTTACAGCAGATATTTTCCAAATTTAAGAAGAAGTAATGCTTTGAATAATAAGAGTACTTTCTACAACAGTGCGTCAGTTTTGGCGCACTGTTGCTTCTTGTTCCTAGCAATTTAAGTTCATCAACCTTATTATATTTTCAGCAACCTTTTCCATATTCTCTTGTCCTTTCTCTAATGCTTCTTCCAATGTGGTTATATCTCTTGTTATACTAAAAATAGAATCAATCCCCATAGTATATAGGATTTCTATATTAGGTCCTACTCTTCCTGCCAATGCTATTACTGGTTTATTATATCGTTTTGCGACCTTAGCAACACCAAGAGGAGTTTTCCCAAATTTAGTCTGAAAATCAATTGACCCTTCACCAGTCCACACCATATCAGCAAGAGATAATTTTTCTTCAAGTTTTGAATACTTAATTACCATATCAATGCCTTTATTTAATTTACCATTTAAAAATGCCATAAGTCCCGCACCAAGTCCTCCAGCTGCACCTGCACCAGATACATGTAAAATATCTATTCCTAATTGTCTTTTTATTATCTCAGAATAGTGTCTCAAATTATTATCCAATATTCCCATCATTTCAGGTGTTGCCCCTTTTTGTGCCCCAAATACATAAGAAGCTCCCTGTTCTCCACATAAATGATTGTCAACGTCACAAGCAACCTCTACAATAACATCCTTTAAACGATTATCAAAATTAGATAAATCAATGGTAACTAATTTATCTAATTCTTTTCCTCCAAATCCTAATTCCTCGCCTTCTTTATCAAGAAACTTACCGCCTAATGCTTGTACAACTCCTATGCCACCATCGTTGGTTGCACTTCCACCTATACCTATTAATAATTTTTTCACACCATGATTTAAACAAGCCTTTATAAGTTGTCCTGTACCATAAGTAGTAGTTATTAAAGGATTTCTTTTTTCTGGTGGCACTAAATGGATGCCGCTGGCACTTGCCATCTCAAGTATACCAGTTTCTCCATCTCCTAAAATGCCATAACTTGCTTCTACTTCATCTCCTAATGGTCCTATTACACTTATTGTATATATTTTTCCATTTGTAGCATCTATTAAAGACTGCATTGTTCCTTCCCCACCATCGGCCATTGGTACATGTATACAGCTAATACTACTATTAGCTTTCTTAATTCCTCTTTCCATGGCCTCACAAGCCTCTTTAGCAGTCATACTTTCTTTAAATGAATCAGGTGCTAATAGAATAACAAAATCTTTTTTCATTTCTCCCCTCCGAACATTATTCAGAAATCTTTAACTTCAGTAATGACTAATTCACTACATTGATTGGATTACCTTCTATGAATGATCTTAAATTTTTTACTGCAATATCCATAAGTCTTTGTCTACTTTCCCTTGGTGCCCATGCAATATGAGGAGTGATAATTATATTTTTAGCATCAAGGAGTGCATTATCTAATTGAATAGGTTCTATTGATACTACATCACATGCTGCCCCTGCTATCTTTCCACTGTTTAAAGCATCTCTTAAATCTTCTTCTACAATTAACTGACCACGAGAGGTGTTAATTATCATAACTCCATCCTTCATCTTTCCAATCGTATTCTTATTAATTATGCCCCTTGTTTCTGGAAAAAGTGGGCAGTGTAAAGAAATCACATCTGATTTCGCCAAAAGTTCCTCTAAGTCAACATATTTACAAGTCTCTGTTTCAAACTCTGGCCTTCTATTGTTACTTAGTGCTAAAATATTCATCCCTAATGCCTGTGCAATTTTAGCAGTTCTTTGACCAATTCTGCCAAATCCTATGATTCCCATAGTTTTACCATCAAGTTCAACCATTGGGTGATTCCAAAAACACCAATCAATATTATTTGTCCAATCTCCTTCTTTTACTGCATCTGAATGTGCACCAACATGATGACAAAGCTCTAATAATAGAGCAATTGTAAATTGAGCGACTGCGTTAGTCCCATAAGTTGGAACATTGCATACAGGAATGTTCTTATTTTTTGCAGTTATAATATCTATATTGTTATACCCCGTCGCCAACTCACCAATGAATTTTATATTAGGACATAGATCCAGAATCTCTTTTGTAATGGGAGTTTTGTTGGTATAAACAATATCTGCATCTCCAATTCTTTCTACAACCTTATCTATTGGAGTCCTATCATATACTGTTAGTTCTCCTAAGGTTTCTAGCTCGTCCCAGCTCAAATCTCCAGGATTTAAAGTATATCCATCTAAAACTACTATTTTCATAATATACACCTCATTAAATTAGATTTATATAAATATAAGCAAAGAGAACTACCTTTACACATGCTCTTAGGGCATCCCATTGCTTCCGCTTTCTAGTCATACAGTTATTATATTCTATATTTGACCCGATATCCATATTAATATATATATGGATATTATACTATATTTTACATATGCAATTTTTGGTATATTGGATTTTTGGGTTTGCATAATAAAAATCTTCTTATATAATATCCATATTGCATGCCATTATAACTGCTGAATCCTAAAAATTATAGGTACGGAGGAACCATTTAAGGGGTTAATCCACATTTCTGTGGTAGGGAGCCTTCTATCCCGAACCCGTCAGCTAACTTCGGAAGCCTTATTACGGAAGGAGTGTGTATGTCAATGAAAGGAAAAAGAATATTATCAATTTTAATAGTTTTAATATTATTATTGGTACCAATAACTGGAGTATTTGCAAGTGAAAATTATACAACATTGAAATTTAGCAGTAAAGGAAATGAAGTTTCTAGGCTTCAGCAGAAATTGCAAAATTATGGATACTATACAATCTCTATAGATGGTATCTATGGAAAAGTGACAGAGAAAGCTGTCATTAACTTTCAGAAGGATAATAAATTAATTATTGATGGTATTGCAGGAAAACAAACTCAAACAGCACTATATGGTAAAACTACCACTGTCTCAAGAGGGACAAGCTCTTCTAGAAGTTCTGTAAAAAGCTATAGTGATGCTGATTTATTATGGTTAGCTAGAATTATTGAAGCAGAAGCAAGTGGAGAGCCATATAATGGAAAAGTAGCAGTTGGAAATGTAATTCTTAACAGAGTTAACTCTAAAGAATTTCCTAATACTATATATGGTGTAATTTTCGAGTATTATGGCAGTATTCCTCAGTTTAGTCCAGTTGCTGAAGGAACAATATATAATACTCCATCAAAAGAAAGTATAAATGCAGCTAAAGATGCTCTAAATGGAGCAAGACCAGTAGGAAATTCAACATATTTTTTCAATCCAGCTAAAGCAGCAGGAACTTGGATTGTAAAGAATAAGACCTATGTAACAAAAATAGGTGGACATAGTTTTTATGCATAACTATTTACTTTAAAAGGGGTAGACATCTGTCTACCCTTTTTAAAATTCAATAAAAACACATAAGAGAAAAAAATCGTTATCAATTTTATTTGTCAAGATTTCTTCATTCCTTTATTTTATCTACAAATTTATATAATAACACCTCTACATATATTTCTTTAAACATTTTGCCCTATTTCATACCAAAGAATAGCTACAAGACGCTATGCTTCAACCTTTAGACCTATATTTTCATTTTTAATTATCAATTCATCCATTCTTTGTCCCATATGTGCTTAATATGCGTTAAAAAAATTTATCGAATCTTCCTTCTCCGTTGCACTCCACTATATCATTCATCAACACTCCTAGGGGTATAAACAAGTAGTTCAATATCAAAGCTGCCCCTATGGTTCCAGTATCATTAAATAAGAAGATAGCTATACCACCCAAGAGAGTTATAATAAATCCTTTAAATAAGTTCGGATAATTTTCACGGATTTTCACTAAAATTTCACTTTTCCATCTATACAATAAAATAGATAAAATCACTTGTGAAAATAAAATGACATTCCATGAAGCATTAATTAAATTCCAGAAAACTTGTTTTAACTTGTAACTAATTATTTCAAAAAACTTACTAAAACCGCCTGTTATTAGAGATTCTAATGCCTTTCCCGCATGAGTAGGATTTGGATTAAATAAGACATCTAATGCGGCCAATAGTAATATTCCTACAATAACTCCAATAACTATAATCATTATCTTTTTAAAAGAAAACTTTTTATCAAAAACTATTAGTAGAATTAACAAAGCAATCAGCATAGCAGACAATGTGCCACCCATATTAGCTCCAAAGAAAGGGCTAAGACCCACTATCACTAAAATCATATAAGAAGTTATAAATACTGCCATAGTAGGTTTCTTAATTTTATATAGATGAAATAATGAGAAAAAGCCTAATAAAGTAGAGCCCAGCAATATACCCATATAGTCATTACCTATGCCGTAAAACCTACCACCTGCAATAGCATCAGATCCTAATGGAGAAATAATCATTAGCTTTTTCACAAAGAAAATATCTATCAATAGAAATACACTGGTTGTTAATCCTAAAGTAGCGATGGTGATCCATTTTTTATTAAAAATTTTATTTAAAATATAGGATATAATAAAGGCACCGCCAAATACATAGAACAAATCAAAACCTATGTATTTATAGCCAAATAGTGAAACTGTCATCATTGTTAGAGGAACTGCCATTATTGTCAAGCTTAAATAATTAAGTATCTTATTAGGCAGTACTTTCCATTTTATAAATCTAGGTAAGTAAAATCCTACTAAAGCAATACCTACCAAAACAATAAAAGCCTGATGAAAAACACTGCGATACTTCCTTAAATATAAACTTTGTGCCTGATTTCTAAGTAAAACCTCAGTAGGATTTTCATTGCTTATTACTTGCATTGGTTCTCCGATAAAACTTCTAGGCTCGGCAACTCCAAAAAAATCAAGGATAGTAGGCCCAAAATCAAAATTAGTAACCAATCCCTCCCTACGAGTTGTATTGGATATTAGTAATCCTTTTTCAGTGTTAGCACTTGACATAATTATAGGAGTTAAACCAAAATTCCCTTGATTAACCACTTCCTTTGAAGGATTAGGGGTTATAACCATAAATAAAGTTTTTTCCTGATCAACTTTCTTCATAACCTGACCAAGGAATGAATCAGCTCGTTCGATAGCTTTGATTTTTTGTTCTTCCTTAATATCATCCGTAGTTAATCGATTTGTTTTCTGTACTCTTACAGTATCTCCATAATCTATAAATAACATATTTACATGAGGCAAAATACGTTCTACTTCTTCTAATAGCCTTTCTTGATTTAACTTGATTCCTCCTAATACATTAGCATCAGTCATTAATAAATCAGATTCTATAGAACCAAAAGGAATTATGCCATTTTCATCCATAGCCAACATAGTAACTTCTCTAGCAGGGACATCTAAGTCACTATTTCCTACTACTCCAGTTACAAGACCTTTTTCTTTGGCTATTTTCCCCAAAAGTCCTACCTGATTGTTAGGAGTAATATCTAAAGCAGTTCTTTCTATATCTCTAATAGCTATATTTATAATCTCACCATCTGGAGGAGTTTTTCCTGTATACAATTTATAAATATCGCTGACTGTAACATATTCCGATACTAAGTTATAATCTGAAAGAGGATACATTTGATTTCTTGGGAAGGCTAATCCACCTTTAGTAGATGCCAAAGTTCTTACTCCCATACCTAAACTAAGATAGGTACTCCCTCTATTAGACAAACTTGACCTTGCTCTTATATTCATAAAGCCCATAGCGCCATTTTCCAACAATAGATCTATATTTGGAGTCTGGCTATTTAGTACATCTTCTAAGCTGATCTCATCCAATACCAATATAATTGCCTTTTTGTCTTCGATTTTATCAGAAGTAGCTACTGATTTAGAAATTGGCATACCTAAAACTATACACATGGCCAAAGCCAGGTTCATTATATTTTTGAAAATTTTTCTCAATTTAATGTTCCTCCCTTAAAGTAATTTCCATAAAACGACCTAATGGATTAACATAAAAGTTAAATGACAGTCATCGGATAAATCTTGGAGCATTTATGAATCTATTAAAATATTAATCATTGCTCTATAGATTATTGCCTTTAAACTCATTTAATTTTCAATTTTATTATATTAAAATAAAAAAATATCTTGAATTCTAATCAATCAAGACATCCGCTTTCGCTTTATAATCTTCAAGAATCATTTAAAGGACTTAAATATAAACTTATACTAGCACAAAGTGATTTAGATTTCAACTTATTATTTATAATTAAAGCTTCTCTATTATTTAATAAAGTTAAAAGTCAATCCACAAAAACTCCCCTAGACTCATGGTCTAGAGGATTAAAAACCTACATATATCCTTATGTTCTTAATCATGAAATAATGATGTGGTAAATAGCTGGCATTTATTTAATCCGAAAAATAATTTTAAAAGCATCTTTGTTGTTTCTAAGATTGTATTCATTTATTGATTTATTAATATTTAAAATATCGATGAGAAATACAACTTTTCTACTATAAGTACACTTAGCTGTGCATGATTAATATATAGACATTTACTAAAATTGTATACTATATATCAAACCAATACACTTCATCTTGCTTTATGAATTTAAAGCCTGCTTTTTCTGCCAATCTTTGCGATGGAGAATTAGATTCCATGCAATCCCATTGAACAGTCACGCCTATTTTTATACACTCATTCACAAGCTCTCTAGTCAATATTAACCCTAAACCTTTATTTCTATGCTCTTCTTCAACGTATATATCAATGGGAATAATATTATTGAATCTTCCAGTTCCCACAATTACAGCAATAATTTTATTTAAATGCATTATACAAAATCCTAAGCTTTTTCTAATAAAAGTATCAAAGCTTTCCCATGATTCTAGTATTCTCTCAGTCACTAAAATTCCATTTTGAATATTTCTTTCATTTATTAAATTCCAAAGCTCATAATCAACCTTACATAACCTATATTTGTCTGTCAGACTAAATAATTCAGTAATTTTATCGTTTTTCCTAAATTTATATTCATTTTCTTTTTGTATTTCTCTATCATAAAACATCTTCAGTATATATCTTTTTAAACTATCATTTTCAATGGAAAATTCAAAACAATCAATTCCTTTTGTTTTTAATATTATAAACAGTTCATTCTTAATAAATGCTTCAATTCTTTTATATTCTTCTTTAGATTGAATATCCCCTAATAATGCAAAACTTCCCACTGCATAAGACTCTGCAATTGCAATATTTGGATTTTCAATATTATCAACCCATAAATTTCCCTTACATTCACCAGAAACTATCCCTGAAAAACTTGGACTCCAATCATTTGTTACTTTCTTATAATTTATAATCTTCGAGCCATCTACCTTAATCATACCTATAAATACCTCCTATGTGATTCAAATTTTATTTATCATAGGGCATTTCTCTTATCCATAATTGTCATCAGTAGGATTGTAAAAGATTACTGCTCCAAGAGATGATTTTATCATAATATAAGACCAAGTCAGTCTCATCCATTGCAGTTAACTTTTTTCTATCTATACAAATGTTCAATATCTCTTTATCTATCCCATCTAAATGTTTTTCCAAATCTATCTTGCTGCCTATGTATTGGTTTGTTTCATAAAAATACTTGGCTTGCAAAATAAAAAATGCTGACTTGTAAAGCACTGATAAAATTTCAGAGCTATTTTCATAGATAAAATTATGGGAGCATCCATGATATAGATTACACGCACCTATTTTTATAGCACGCTTAATATCCCCTTTGTCAATCAGTGGCAACAAATAGTCTATACTACCATAGATTGGCTGCGTATCATAGTAAAATTGAAATAGATCGGATTTTTCCCAACTTAAAATTTCATTTTGCCCAGAAATAAATCCGCAGGCTTTTTCTCCATAAGGCATTTTGGATATTATCTCCCGATATCTTTTCAAATCCTCCATAGTCAGTTCATTTAGGATAACTACAATATCTATATCACTGTTATCACCAGCTTCTTTACGTTTATAACTTCCCTGTAGACCAATAAAAATCACATTATCTCCACATTCCTTTTTTATTTTTGAAACAAGTTCATTTATCCAATCATCTATAAAGAAAGTCATATTCTCACCTCGTAAATTCTATTTCCTTATAATTACATTATAAGCACTTATGGAATCTTTTACAATAACTCTGCAAAATTGCAGATACTCGATATAATCTTTAAAAAACTATTATTCTCCTAGACTGTTATACACTGTCAATGCATCGCTAATATTGAACTGTTCAGATCTGTTATCTCCCTTCGCACCAGCTGTAATCAGAATGTATTCTTCCTCACCTACTTTGGCAAGACTTGCTAGACATAAGCCAGCCATATCTGTATATCCAGTTTTTCCGCCTAGAATTTTCCCATCCATAACATTTGGTGTATCAAGGTTTTTAAACATTGTACTATAAAATGTAATTCCATCAGGATGTTTGTTCGTAGACTGGGATGTATGGCGAGAAGAAGTGAAAATCTCTCGGAATGTATCGTTCTCAAGGGCATGATTAAGAAGGATAGCCAAATCTTTGACTGTTGTATAGTGATCTTCATCGTGGAGTCCAGTCGTATTTTCAAAATGGGTGTTATTCATACCGAGATCTGCCGCCTTTTGATTCATTAGTCCTGTAAATTTCTGCTCTGATCCTGCAATTTCATCGGCAAGTCCAATGCAACACTCTGCACCACTTGGAAGCATAACTCCATATAATAAGTCAATTGCCCTAACCTTCTCATCTGCTTGGAAACCGGCCATTGAAGCGTTTGCACTATACAGATTCTTAAACATAGAATTGCTAAGTTTGACTTTTTCCTGCAAATTTGGCAAATTCTCTATTGCAACGATCGCTGTCATTATTTTAGTCAAAGAAGCTGGATAGATCTTTTCCTCGCTCTTTTTTTCCATCATAACGGTATGGTCGTCTAAACGAATCAGAATGGCATGAGTACTTTGTAGGCTGTCAGAAGGTATAGAAACAGAATTATAGAATGGAACCGGCGCAGTTTTGTCATCACTGTTTTTATCAGATAAACTCCAAGCTCTAGGGATAAAGATGAGTTTGTAAATAAGAACAGCAATGATAACCATCGACGGAAACATCAGAATCATTTTCATTTTTGATTTTTTCTTTCTTTTTTTTGATACCATAATAAAACAGCTCCTTCTTTTGTGATGATTTTATTTAATCACATAATAAGGAGTCATGTTAGAATTTTTTCTTACGAATATCTTACGAATATCTTAATATTCTCTTATGACGGAAGACTTACAGTAAATATTATATGTTCCTCTTTACTTTTTGCTATAATCGTCCCCTACGTGCTGTGACGATTTCTTTAGCGATTGCTAGACTCAACCAAGTTCACCGATGTTTATTGATCTAGCAGAATCCAAAGGATAAACCGTTGTATCAAGGCAGTCAATAAATCCTTTTTCTAATTATCATAAAAGGCTATTTACAGAGTTTTGTTCACACAGCCACTACAACTTCTTAATACTTGGGTTGTTAAAGTTTGCCCATACAAAATTGCTATCAATGCATCTAACCATTCTATAAGCTATTGGCCTAAATCCGCACTTGGGCCAAAATGTTGAAGAGGCAAGGTTGGTTATTCTCCAATCTGTTATTATATTATTATATCCCTTTTCTTTCACAATCCTGCTGCCTTCATTCATTAATTTTTTACCAACACCACTTCTCATTTGGGAAGGGTAAATGCCCGCAATACTTAACTCTACTCCATCGTCAGGTGCCATCAAATCTGAAGTAATAGGCTCATATACTTGAAATCCTAATTCCTTCATGTCTTTTTCTGCAATAATGATCATTGCTTCATCATCCTCTACTATCCTTTTGTACCCCTCCTTTATCTTCACTACAACTTCAGGTAAGACAGGTTCAAATACAGGTGCTGAATTTTGATGTGAGTAGATTATGCTAGACATTCTACCCATTGCTTCACTATCCATTTTATTGGCAAGTCTAATATCTGCATCAGATACATTTTCAAAAGGCTTGTAATCTTCAATATTCATTATCCCATGTACTTGTTGGATAAAAAAGCTTAATTGCAGGAAGGCCTCATAGTACACCTGATTTCCAAGAGGTATTAAAGTATAGTGACTAAAGCAGCCTTGTTCGAGCCACAGAATGGAAACCTTTGCATATAGATTCCTTATCAACTCTGAGGGTTGATCCTTTCTTATTGCAATCCCCTCATAGGGTAACCAGATATGCCTGCCTCTTCCATTATCAATCTTTATCTTTCCTATTATATAACCTACCAGTTCATCATTAGCAAATGCACCTATCCCAATTACTTTACTATTAATGAACAATTTTTCAAGCAAATCCGTGATATGTTTTGTATTGAGGCAGCTATTTTTCAGGAATGGGAGCATCTTACTCTCAAGATTTTGCCTACATATTAACAGATCAACCATTGCAGGTACATCACCAATGTCAATTGGCCTGAATTCACATATTTTCATTTCTATCCCCCCATGCTAAATTTACGTTATATCGCGTACTCCAGCGAAACTTACCACCCGTTCTGGCCGGAGCTTTTCACCTAATCGAAGTAAAACGATATTTGATTTCAGCTTAACATAAACTACTATTTTAGGCAATAATAATACGTATTTTGATAATCACCTTCTTTTATATTCCTAAATACTTTAAGAATTAATCATATTTCGGTATATCAATTTTCTCCGAAAATGTCCTGCCTTCAACTCATCCAATTTAAATTACTTTTATCCGCTATTAGTAGCCAATCTATCAATGTGAGAATTGGGATGAGGTGAGGAATACAAAAAAACCAGACGGACACCCACTATCCCCTTGGCGGCTGAATATGTTTTTAAAAAGCAGCTAATTATGATAGATGTGCCATACATAAAAAATCTTGATATTGTTCTCATTCCTTTCTTTCTGTTTTTGGGCATAAAAAAGGCTAAGTCTATAGATTATTAGTTAATCAAAAAAACTTAGCCTCTTTATCTCCTATACAATTTATTTATTTTCATTATATAGTCTCAAAATTTATAACACAAAACTTATCGTGAAGCCTATTTGATAAATAATTATCTCTCAAATCAACTTTAACTGTTTCGAAGTGTTTGTCTAGCAAATCCATTAAATACATATTACTTTTCTTATTTGAAGTTATAATTCGTATGCTACACCATAAATTTTTCCCTATCTATACTTATATACTAACATCAAATCTATTTTCTACTTCGATGCAATTTATCTATTTTGTTTTGCTCTTTCATAAGCTTCGAATACATATCATTGACTAATCTTTTCCTTTCATCTGACACTCCTATTAAAAAGTATTGAAATACCTTTAACCATTGCTCATAACTTAAATAAGTCGGACTATCTGTCATTTTAAAACCTATATCATTAGATAGCCGCTTAATCTGTTTATAAGAAAATATATATTTACATCTAGATTTAATATCATTTCCAGTGTTGCTAAAGATATATGCAATAAAATCAGAATATAAATCTTCTTTATCTTTCCTTATTAGCGTATTCTCTCTTTTTTCAATGTGTAAAAATACACTATCAACACTAGGAACTGGAGTGAAATCTGTTCTTTTAAGATTTCTTATAATTTCAAAATCAAAATGTGGTTTTAGAAGTAATGAACGCATACTTTCTCCACCGTAAGGCTTACCAGCATATTTTTCTGCTGCTTCCTTTTGAAGGATAATATATATATCTTCAGGAGGATTGTCAGCAAATGTTAATTTTGATAAAATAGCCGCAGTAATATTATAGGGAATACTGGAAAAAATCTTATATTTGTATTCCTTTGGCAATTCAAATTCTAAGAAATCTCCATAGATTATTTTAATATTATTTATATTATAGAATTTATCCTTTAAATTTTTATATAAACTAAAATCATATTCTATAACATATACCTCCTTACATATTTCTATCAATTGTTCTGTAATAACCCCTCTCCCCCCTCCGATCTCTATAACAATATCATCTTTACATATATTACTTTCATCTATTAAATCAGATATCAATTTTTTGTTGTGTAAAAAATTTTGTGTATCTTTTAATTTTATATGAACATCTTTATTAAACATTAAATCCACCACCTTAAAAATATTTGATGTGGATTCATGTATACTGAATTGTCCATGACAATAAAAACAAAAAAAGCTATAAATGAATAACCTATCGTAAGCGATTAATAATATCATGTATAAATAGCATAGCAACGGCGACCTTTCAG
>NZ_CABSQO010000010.1:0-105335 GCF_902479755.1 uncultured Tissierella sp.
TATTATCTCATGATTCTTAATGCATTTAAATCCATGGGATTATTGACCGCTTACAGATATTCTTTAATAATCTTATACTAAGTAATGTACAATACAAAAAGGCTATAATAGTCAGATGATTATTATAGCTTTTCATTGTCCTTATATCATTTTCAATTTTTAAATACTTGTTAGCGTATTTGTAATTAGTAGCACTACTTACTTTCTCCTTGAAAGGACTTTATAGATTAAACTCGCTCTAATGTTGCCTCTCTATAAATAATTTTCAGAAACTTATTTTCAAACAAATAAAGTGACTAAACATTTATGTTAAAGTTTTGATCCTTAGTAACATCTTTTTTTCTTTGACTTTTCACATAATATAAAGATTCCGTCTCAAATAATATTACAAATTATACTTATTTTCTTTGATCAATTTTGTTTTCCACATCAATAATAATTTTCTTACAATTTTTACAGCAAAATGATTCCACACTATTATTCATAGATGCATCCGAGAGTTTTATCCCCCTTGCAAACCATTGAAATATAACTCCTTTATCTTTCTCTTCTGGAATCCATTTAAGGGAATACCTATCACCATATATAAATCCTCGTTTCATTTCTTCTCCACAACATGGACATTTCATATAATATCCTTCCCTTCATCTTTAATGCAGATAACTCCCATTGAATATAACTCTATAAATCAGATGCCTTAACTATATCTCATAGTTTCACATTATAGTCATAATTTACATCTAATAATAAGTGAATTTTATAATTCAAATAAAGTCTTCAAATTTCTTTGAATGGTCTCATACCCTGGTGTGCTATAACAGGAATCCAATTTAGGAATTCGCCAGGAACCTCATTAATTGATAAGCATTTTCCACTTCACCCCAAGTATCTTCCTCGCACATTATATCTGAAAAATATGATGCATATTAAAAATTTCTTCCCAAATCATCAACATAAGTAATATTATTACGGCCATATTTTGCCAGACCACTATGTTCTCCTAATCTTTTCATTTAATCAAGGCTATGTCTATCCCAAAATATATTTGTTTTTTTAGCCTCATCTTTTGAACTATACACTAGAAAGTTTGATGTATTTCTGATATTTGATATTAATAATTCAATAGATTTGGGGTTCTTAGAAAGTTTAAGTATCTTTGCAGTCTCAGATTGGCGTGCAAAATATTGGAAATCTTTCTCTGTTTCTTTTGCTTCCATAGTATGTATATCATAAGGTATTTCTATCTGTTCGTACCTAATGATGTCTCGCCAATACGGATAAAAAGTAATAAGCTCTAAAAAGTCCTTCAGACTATCCGAAATTTTGCCATACTTCCCCTCATGGTTTACATATCCAACTGGATAGTCATCATCTACTATATTACTTGTACCTCCGATTGTACCAAAATAATTCCCTTTACTATCAACAGCAAAAATTGAAAACTTAGGCACAGGGTAGAATTGAAAATCATCCAATGTCTGAGTGGTACAAAAAATCACATCACAATTTTCTTCAAGTAGTTTATAAATTTTATGATCTCGTTCATTTTCAGGAACTGGAACAACGATTTTTCCTGATAGAACAACTTCGATTTTTTTACCTTCCTCAGGTTTAATAAAATAGCTTATTGCTTTATTTTCTTTTTCAATATCTATTAATAACTTTTGGAATATATCCATTACCTTCAATCCTTCCTGTTATATAAAATATTTTACTTAATATAATTTAACAATCATGAAATATAGACTCTTCTCTCTTTTTCTCTATCCTCAGATAACACACTAATACTATGCTGGGGTTGACATTAACATTCCCATACTCACAAGCCTCTTCTATATTAAATAGGCTTTCATTTTAAAGTATTTCTGCTATTATTAAATCTAAAAATTAATCTATTTCCATCATCTTCTGTTTCTGAAACTTCCTCCTGATAGTTTCCCTCTGTATAATTTTCAATGGTTTTTCTCCAAAAAGTTTGCGCTCTTTTATTGCCTCCATTAGGGTTTGTCTGCAATTCCCAAGTACCAAGATGATTATTAAATACTTTAATTGCTGCTTTTTCTGCTACTCCCTTTCCCCTATAACTTCGTAAAATAAAAAATTCATTTACGTAAAAATCACTATCGTGTGGTGTATAAGGAGGTGTTGCCACTAAAGCAAAACCTGCTGGAATGTCATCTACTTTTATTAGGTATGGGAATAATATTGATTGTTTAGACCACCATATATCAAAAACTTTGTTTTGCTCATTCAAAGTGAAAATTTCGCCATCTTCAAAAACTCCGTATTTATTTGGTTTCCATTCCCATATCTCAGATAAATCGTGTAAATATAATGGATATAAGTTATTTATAATAAATTTAGTACTTTGATCTGTCAAGTTTAAGGTTACTTGCATTTACTTCACTCCTTTATGTCCTATAACATCTCCATAACGTGATGACACTTTCTATTACTAAATAAAGTTCACCACAAACCATATTTGCTTCTAGATGAGATGTTCTAATATTTTTTAAAATTAAATCCTAATATTTCTACATCTTCATCTTTGTCCAATATTTTATCATAGTTTTTTCTAAGCTGTATTAAATTTAGATGATTAAATCCAAAATCCCTATATAACTTTATTGCTCCAGTATTTCTTGGTATGACATCTACAAATATGGCCACCACATTCTTTTCAATCATTAATTCATCTAATTTCTGCATAGCATATTTCCCAATGCCTTTATCTCTATGTTGTTCTAATATAAACAAATCTTCTAGCCATGCTACATTTTGACCACCAAATCTAACATAAAAGAATCCTACAGGTTCATCATCTAAAAATATATTATATACTGTCCCTTCTTCAATCCAATTCCTTAGAGTTTCTTGAGATTGTTCATCAGTCTGCCAGTATTCTTTAGGAGCATTATTTAGTTTCCTATGATAATTCATTAATCCCGTAATCATTTTTGCAGTAATTAAAAATAGATTATCTGATAGTTCATTGATATAAATATTCATATTTTTTCCCCCTATTTCCCTTCACACAAAATAGAAAATGTATCTTAAGTAGAACTACAAATTATACTCATAATCTCCTACAGTATAATACTCCAAATTTTACTTGCAATTGCCGGCTGGATAAAAAACATAACCAATATTATTATTACGAAAAGAATAGTTTCTTCAAATTTAATTATTCTATCGTTTGAAACATCTTCCGTTAAACAAATTTCTTTTATTAGCTCAGGTTTTTTCTTTGAAAAAATCTTGAAAAGCATAAAACCAAGCGATGTGCCCAAAGTGTTCATAATCAAGTCATCTACATCCGTTGTACGATAACAGAACAGTTGGGAAATTTCAATTAGCAATGAAAGACCAAATCCAGTAAATATCGTTCTCTTAGATGTTTGATACTTTGTCCACAATGCTGGAAGCAAGAAGCCAAAGGGTACAAATAGAATTAAGTTCAGTAAATACTGAATAAAGTTCCCCACAACATCATAAAAAGGAACATAATTAATTGTAGCATCGAAATGCAATGAATTAAAAGAAGGTACTCCAGTGGCTGCAAATATAGCAACTACAAAAAAGGTATATATAAAAGTTACAATCTTGTGTCCAATAGAAACTTTATTTTTTTCAATCAATATTTGAAATAAAGCTAACACAAAAAACACAACCAAAATACCAGAAAAGGTTTCTATTCCTATTGCTAAAATTCTAAACATATAATCTTCTCTCCTATCATCATTTTGCAATATTCTAATTCTAATTTATTTAGAATAATTCCATTACATCGTGGAATAACATTTAAAAATATATTCGCCATCTTTACAACGTTTTCTTTTAATCAAACAATACCTAAAAAATAATCACGATACTATAATTTCTTATAACGTCATAAGGCTTAGCGTCATCGAACCTTTATGGGGTAATCTCCTATCTTCAGAGCATTAACAAAATCAAAATGATTATATATTAAGTATTGGAAATAACTCATTTAAAGACTCAGTTTCATAATCTGGCTTTATATGGAATCTTTTTCTATAATTATGTCTATTTATCCAACATGTATCTATACCTGCTCTATTAGCACCTATAATATCAGATGAAGAATCTCCTATATGTATTATTTTTCGTGGCTCTATATTGTAATGATTTATGACTTCTTTGAAAATCTTATAATTTGGTTCTCCTTTATAAGATTGTATGTCTTCTGATATAAATATCTTGTCAAAATCAAAATTTTTAATTTGATTTTCAATCATTTCAGTATCAGCATCACTTACTAAACACACTTTATATTTTTTATTAGCTCTATTAATAAATTCTTTACTATCATGATATAAATCTGCTCTATCATGTTCTTCCATAAAAACTCTTGTTGCATAGCTTGGGCAATATTTCACTTGGTTTTCTTCAAAAATGTCCTTAAAACTCTCAAAAAATATTTCCTTTAGACTTTTAAATTTAATACTAGTACTTTCACTAACATGAAACTTATCAACTATTTTGGTTCTAACAGTTTGTACATATTTATCCCTTAATTCTTCATTATAATCTTCTTCTAGTATCCTTTTCCAGATATATTCAACTCTAGATTCTATATTTACTAATGTTTGAAACATATCTATGCAAATTACTTTATATTCTTTCAAAACTCACACCTCTTATATAATTTTTTAAATATCTAGTATCGTCTGTTTATCGAGGAGATTTTTTCAAATAACAGTTTCAGCATTCCAAACATGCCTCATCTTTACACATGGTTTGTCTACTAACTTAGATAACTCCTATCTTTAATAGATATGACACCGTCTTGGCTAACTGAGGCACTTGCTTTGGCTTGCCTAGAATCTCGTCCTCAATTTAGTCAAAGCAAGCTAGATTTCTATGTCTGTAGAAGTATCTTGCCAATACAATATTGCTTCAAAGATAATTTATAAAGCTTTTCTTATTTCAAAGTATTTTGATTCAATTCCGTCTTCAACAAACTTTTCTATTTCAATGAATCCAACCTTTACCATTAAGCTTATCGAGCCATAATTATTGGAATACGTAAATGCTCCTATTTTTTCTATATCAAACTTACTAAAAACCTCTTTGACAAAAATTTTTGTAACCTCTGTCGCTATCCCTCTTCCCCATAGTTCTTTTTCAAAGATGAGAATACTTAGCATAGCCATTTTCTCACTATTTTCATCTATACTGTAACACCAAATATCTCCAATATACTTTCCTTCAAAATAAATTACTTTTCCATAGCTTGATGCATTTTCCTTAAGAGATTCCTCAAATAATATTATTGATTCCTCTAGGGACTTACTTACAATAGGGAATAATCTTTTTATTTCTTCATCTTGAGTCTTATTCCAAAAAACAGTAACATGATCTAATGTTCTCGTTTTTAGTATTATGTTCATAAAAATCATCCTCACAAAATATAAACTATTTTTATTTCATATTTTTTAACTACTTTTTATTAATTAACTTAACACCTAAGAATATGTCCTCATGCACCTTTAAGCAGATATAAGGTTAGCTGAAGTCTAAAATAAAACTTGAATTACAACAAATCTATCAATTCTTTCAATTTAAATATTTCATTATCAGGCTTAATATCAGTATCATTTAAAGTAAGATTCTTATTGAACCATATTCCAGTTAAACCTAATTTTTGTGCTGGCTCTATGTCACTTTTAAGATTATCTCCTACCATTATGGCATCTTCTGGATTAACTTTCATCCTATCAAGAGCAATTTCAAATACTTGTTTTTGGGGTTTGGATATTTTTAAATAGTAACTAAATGTAAACACGTCTATATACTTAGCTAGTCCAACTTTCTTAAAACAATTGATCATGACCTCATCATAAAGTCTTGAATTTGAAATAACACCAATCCTATATCCTTTTTGTTTGATATTTTCTAATGTATGATGAATGTTTTCTTCAGTCCAAACGTCATTCCTATATTCTGTATAAAAAATGTCTAATGCTTTTATACACATATCTAAGTCTAATTCTATATCATATTTTTTTAAAAAGCCATTTAAATAGTCTTCTACTGCATATTCTGTATGATTAATTTTTCTTAAAGGCATAACCTTTTGCCATTCATCAAAGAAATGTTTTTTTACATCATTAAACTCCACTTGACGATTATATTGCTTAAGAAAATTTGTTAGATGTTTTATTCCAATAATATCTTTTTCTTCGTCAGTTTTTCCAAAATGAAAATGTAATAATGTGTTACCCATATCAAAGAAAATTACTTTTGAACTCTTTGTCATCTTTTCCTCCAAACATTGTTTTTATAGTCAATACACATTGCTAAAAATTTCAGCTAACGTCGCGAGGTTTAGCAGTGTAGAATTTTTCCTAGATTATTTCCTTCCGATACCGATAAACCTCTGTTATATGTCGTTTCGTTAAGCCTAGTATTTAGCTACTCATACTCTTTAAGTATGTTTGACATTTATTAATCCATAGCCTTTCATACTCTTCTGGAGTTACCATTCTATTAGCCAGATCTTTATCGGCTTCTTCTATAGTGTTTATCTCATATTCTAATACTCCAATAACATTATCCTCTTCACATGCAATTAAAGTAGTATTATGAATTAAACTCTTCTTGTACTTTATATACTTAAAGTCATTTTCTCTAGCTCTGTAAAAATCCATTTTATTACTTCCCCCTTTAATTCTAAAATTTTCCTATAATAGTTTCACTCAATTTACACATGAATTTAGTCTAGAGATGACATATAGCGTCCAGGTATTTACAACGTCCTTGAATCCCCCTAGTGTACCTTTATGAAAATATAGTATTATGTGATGAACTCCATGCTACAGAAAAATTCTTTTCAATCTACCATATATATGGAAGAAGCCTATATTTTGTTCTATTACAATATTCAACATAACCGATTAATTTTTCTTTCAACATCTTATCTTCCAAATATGTTCTAATCACTATGATAATAGATATAAGAAATGATGGAATCATCACATATACTGATCCAAATACAAAAGGTATCGCCATAGCCCATAGTATTATAGCCAAGTAACCTGGATGACGAATAGCCTTATATGGGCCTGAATCGCAAATATTCTGTATTCGATCATTTTGTATGCGTGATGTAGCCTCAAAATTCGCATTTTCTTTCATAGCCCATACTGCAAGAAAAGAAGATAGAATTATAATTGCCAAAGCAGGATACATACAAAATATAGGTACACTAGACAAACCGAATCTTATATCAAAACCAGCAACAATATAAATTATAAAAAACGCCAGTGATATATATAACTTAAGCAATATCTTATCCCATTGTTCAGTATTATTTCTTTCCTTTGCTCTTTCATTTAAGACCTCAGGATTACGTTTTGATAAATAGAGTATTCCTAATATAGTCGAAATTGTATAAACAGCAAAATAAATCCACCCCTGATGATTCTTTAATGTCCCAAAAGAAACAAAAAACAGAATAGCTCCAATAATAACTTGGAAAGCGACTTTCACTAGATAGTCGCTCCCACTCTTTTCCAATTTTGTATACATAAAACCACCTCTCCGATTCAGTTTGCAACGAGTAATCTACTTTATTCGCAGTGCTTCACAAATACTTTAAGATATGTAAAATGATATAGTAAGATACTAACTTTGCTCTATCTATAAGCTCAATCTTTTCACCATTCATCTTAACTGTACTCTTTTTATAATCATTTATTGGTCAATAAAAACTACCTCATCAATGTCACATAATGTTTCCGATTTATACTATTCCAATATTAACTCTTATGGTAATTTCGAATGTAATTACCAACCGAATAGAGAAAATGAAACATTATTGAGATAGTTATTTATTGCATAGTTTACATAATCAACCATATTTACTGGCAATTCATGTATACTAAACCATGATAAATCATCACATTTACTTGGCTCATTATTTATTATATTACCGTTCCATTTATTGCAAAGGAAAAAATAATCGATTCGTTCGTGTCCTACACATTTTCTATGCATAACTTGTACTATTTTCAATTGATTATCTTCTATAGTAATATTAACTTCCTCTTTTGCTTCTCTTTGCATAGCTTTAATAACAGTCTCATTTCCTTCAACATGACCTGCCACAACACTATAGCATCCATCTCCATACCCAGTATTAAACCTTCTGGATAATAATATTTTATCCTCTTTAATTAAAAATAGATGCACTGCCACAAGCATTGAAAATCTTTCCATCATTCTTTCCTCCCCAGATATAAAAATCTACAAATTTTTATACTATTATGTATAGCCTCAATAACTAATCTTTAGTTAGATAAACAGTCATACATTTACTATATTCTCCATTTTCAGTATTCATTATCTTCTCAACAATAAATCCTGCATCTTCCAATTCCTCTCTGTGATTTTTCCAATTGATAGCTCTATATGAAGTGCTTGCAACCTCAAATGTTTTGCCTGACTTCATATGACTTCTCTCTTGCAGATCAAAAGCAGTTTCTATTTCTGTTTTTCTTTCTATTTCTCCATCACCCATACTAATCAATAATAATTTTCCTTTAGGGTTAAGTAGAGAATTTATTGTATTTAAAAATCTTTTTCTATCTTCATCCTCTACTAACATATGTAACGTTCCCACTGAATAAATCCAATCATAATGCTTTTTGAGTTTTTTATTTAGTTGTAATGCATCAGAAACTATCCAGTTTACATTAATTTTTCTTTCTTTTGATAACTCCTCACATTTTTTTATAGCTTCTTGTGAAATATCTACACCTGTAATTTTATGCCCTTGTTCTGCAAGATATAAAGCATCTCTTCCTTCTCCACAGCCAACCTCACATATCTCATCATCTACAGAAATATCATAATACTCTATCCAACTAATTAGTTCTGGAGTTGGCTCTTTAGAAAACCACAATAAGCCTTCCCCATGAATTTTCTTATATCGTTCTTCATATGCATGATAATATTTTTTCATAACACTCACTCCTAATCTACTAGAATCTTATATTTTTTATTAATATTTCTCTCTAAATACACAAATGTATTTATTATAACTTCCCTATTCCATTTTGTAGCGTTTGATATATTAGACTTCCCCATGAGTTATTAGTTAGTTTTCTAGGCATAGTCATAGCGTAAGCTAACAAAAGACCTGTTATCGTATCTATAAGACTAAATTCATAAGTTCTTCCTTCAATAAATCTTCTTATTAAATAATGTATCATAAAATTATATAAACAAAAAATTATAGGGGCTAAAGAAAGCCATGGATTTAAAGTATTTGGAAGAAGATCATCAATTTTTTTAATAATTACAACATAGTAAATTCCTTCAATTATGCCCCAAATTAGAAAAGTTAACATTATTCCAATCAAATTAAATGGGAACGATAGGTTTAATGAGTATTTGATACTGGTATGATTTCTCATTGGAAAATAAACCACTCCTCCGGCATCAATTGACTTTAATAAAACCATTATTCCTATAAAGCTCAATGTAAATAATATTGATTTTTTTATATTCTCTTTTTTTATACCATAATCAGAAAAAGCCTCTTTTCTTATTAACATAACTATAAAAACTCCAAGACCTGCAGAACAAAATTCTATTATTGATAAAAGCACTACTGAAATAAAATTCGAATTATTGTTAATATAATTTCCAAATAAAATAAACAGTGAAAGCGATAATGGTAAAAATATAAAAATCAAACCTAGATCAATTGCTATATTTAATTTTTGATTCCTTTTTGGTTGCTCATTAATTAACATAATGTCCTCCCTTGTACTATTATTACATAATTTAACTAAGCAAAATAAAAAGCAATAGCCTAGTGGACACTCAAGACCTTCTTTGCAAGTGGTGCTTGTTCCTCAGTGAAGAGGTGTTTAAAGATCTTGCTTCAATTCCCAAACCTACTGAGGTATATTGTTATCACCTCTGACAATTAGTACCCTTTACGTAAATACTTTGTTATACGATATCCATAACATGCAACATAAATTAATAATAGTAATTTATCAATTCTAATTCAAATCCTTCTCCATTACTATAGCATCAAATAATATATCCATCCATTGTAATTTGATTTTCTTTATTCCTTCAAATCCCCTGTTCTCCCAGAATTGTAGTACTTCCTCACTGTAACCATATGCAACATCAATTCTAATCCTTCTAAAATTATTCTCTCTTAGATAGCCCTCTAATGCATCATATATTTCTTTTCCATATCCTTTACACCTAAACTCATTATGCACCATAAGTAAAGACAAATAACATTCTTCCATAAAGCCAATATCTATAAATCCAATTATGGCATTACTTTCATTTTCTTTAACTACTAATATCTTAAAGTCTATCGTTTTCATTTCTTTTTGTTCTTGAATTAACCATTGGATATTTACTTCTTGCCTTCCAATATGAAACATGAGAAAATCCTGATTTGAATTATATACTTCTATGACTCCATTAATATCTTCTTCTGTTATTTCTCTTATACTCAAATTTTTTGTCCTTAAAATCATTTTTTCTTCTCCCGTTTATCAAGTATTCTATCTAGCAAATATATACTTAGATGATATATAACATTCCTGTCATTTCCAACACTCTCTGTCCACCATAGACTTTCCCTAAGAGGTGAGTGTAACATATTATATATACCTAATCTTGTGTTGACGATAATTCCTTTATAAAGTTATATATTGCATTTTCCATTTGAGTTAGACCTGGCTCCTCTATTGGGAAATGACCTGCATTATCTAAAATTACTTTGCGTTTATTTGATGTAATTTTATTAAAAAACATTTCGCTTATTTCCAGAGGGGTCCATAAATCATTTCCTGGATGTACCATAAGTACTGGTACATTTTTAAAGTTGTCTGGCTCAATTAAAGGTTTACTATTCATCAAAGATAGTAGAAAATTAATACTTATACTACTTCCTGCACCATACTTATCTTTCAGTAAAACATTCAAAATTTCTTTATCATTAACAAGTGCATTCATATTTGTAACCATTCTAATAGGAATTTTAAGAGTTCTTAAAAAAGATGGAAGTAAATTTAGGAATCTTATACCATATTTAGCATGAAATTTATTTTTTGCCGAATATATTCTTACTTTCTCTTCTCGATTATCAAGTATATTAGTAACAATAAGTCCTGAGATATTCTGATGTTTACATGCTACATTGTATGCTAACATCCCACCTGCACTTAATCCAATTATAAAAACTTTTTTTGATTTAGATAATTCAATCTCAATTATTTTGCTTCCAACATTAATCCAATCTGAATAAGTTACTTGCTTACTATATTTGCTAAATCCATATCCTGGTAGGTCAGGACATATTACGTTATATCCAGCTCTAACTAAAGGTATTGCAAAAAATGATAGCAGACGCCCATTACCTCCAACACCATGAAATATGATCACTGTAATTTCTGAGTTATTATCATATTCATCAATATGGATTTCCATACTATCTATATTCACATACTTTTCAAATGGAGTAGAATTAATATCAATTTGATTTTTATCTGGTAGCAATGGCTGCAGCTCTTTCCAAGAGTTATTACTGCTATACACGTTATTTCCTCCTAATTAAATTATATTAATGTTTTTTATAATTAACCTATATCATTTCTTTTCGATGTCATTAAGTCTCTGTTAGATGAAATGACTTTTGCATCTCACTTAAAATCCTCCCTCTCTAGTTTTATATCAATTATTTTTAAAATATCATTACTAATGTTAATATTATTTAAATACTTAATAAAGTTTAATTCTGCTTGATTCAAGGACATTCCAAACGACTTTTTGAAACAATAATTAAAGTCTTCATTTAAATTTTTATAAAATTCTTTGTATGTTTCAATTCCAAAAATAGATATGATATAATCAGTAAACACCCCTGATAAAGGATATGTAATGATATAACTATGTTTATAAAAATCTGAACTCTCTATTAAATCGTAAAGTCTAGGCAACTTATTCTTTTTTAAGAAATAAGCTATCCAAGCAAAATTGGATATCCCCCACCAGCTTTTATCAAAAAACATTGCCAAACCTTCTCGAATAAAATTTTGAGGTGGTCTTGATAAAGTATTATATGAAATCATATGGGCATCTTCATGATATCCAATACATTTAATATCCTCATTATAAACCGCATAAATTTTATTAGGCATTCTTGTGAAACCGTTACATGGTTCATTATCTCCATACAGTTCACCTACCTCCACTGGTGAATTACAAAGAAAATAATTTAGCTTCTTATTTAATTTAACATTTAAAACTTCACATATATATTCATAACAATTTTCTTGTATCTCAATAATTTTTGCTATGTCTTGTTCAGCATAAGAATTTTCATGATAATTAAAAATATAATGCTCTGACTCTCTTATTTTCCACACCTTTATTCCCCCTTGCAAACATAAGAGCTGTTACTAGTCATTTTATCTGACGTGGTGTATCCAAAATATCAGCTAGAACTATAAGGATTCTGAAACGCACTTCATAACTCTTATATTAGATTTCCATAGCTATGTCAACTGGTTGATATGATATTTTATAGCTTCTCCTAAAGCTTGCCTCACTACAGCTACAACAAACTTGAATGCAATGTTAATTAAAGTCCCACACTATTAAATTTACAATTAACTCTACGTAAACTGATTATTATTACATAAAATAAAAATATTCCTTATTAATTCAATTTTTAATATGATAAAAATCAGTATAAAGGTAATCTATATATTTATTTCTAAATCATCATATGCAATATGATAACCATTATTTATTGCAACCTTTTCCATAACATCATGTATACTATTCCCTTCATGTGATATGTGCGTTGCATAAACTAAGCTACTTTCATCTATTATTTTTTCCACCTTCATTTTCGAAATAATACCAATTACTTGTCCTGAATCCAGGTGTCCACCTGCATCCTTACCTTCTCCATATGTCTGGTCCAATATAACCAAATCAAGTCTAAATGATTTCAAAATTTTCCATGCTCTATCAGATATCTTCAAGCAATCAGTTCATACATTATATTTACATTATTATAATTAATAATAAATATCAAAGAATTATCTCTTATATCATGTAAATATTCTAGAGGAGTAACTAAATAATTCTCTATCTTCACATTCTCTCCGTGTCTTAGATATTTAATATCCATGCATAACCTATTCAACCAATTTGAATCAAATAAATCAACTCTTGATTCTTCAGCCCTAAGCCACATATCTAGAGTACGAATAGTTTCTTTAGACGCAAACAAGCTGATATTTCCTACATTTTCCGTTGCATATTCTTTAAGTCGTGTTATTAAGTGGCCTGCATCAAAATGGTCAGAATGTTCATGTGTTTGTAAAATATACTTTATCTTTGTCAAATCAATGTTATACATAGCTGCTGAAGTAGTAATATCAGAGCCTAAATCAATTAATAAATCATCGCTTATTAACAAGGATGATCTTTCAACTGGTTCCTACATTGTCAGCGGATCTCAAAACACCATCATTATAGCAAAGTATCGGAAATACGCTGTTAGATGACATAGAACGAACCGCCAAGGAAAATGACATCTTTCATTCATACATCAAGTCAACTTTTTCATATTTTTAGGTCTAGCTCTATGCTTTCTATTTATATCATATACTTGTTCATATACTCTTTTATCATTAAACTGTTCTCTGGGTCCTTTTACTTCATTGGCATATCCAATGTATGCAATTCCACAAGGTACAACATGCTTAGGCAGCCCTACAATATCAGATATCTTTTTTATAGATTGCTCTCCATAGACCCCAACCCATAATGACCCCAAATCTAGTGCCGTTGCACATAGCAATATATTTTGCATCGCTGCACTACAATCAAAAATATACATACCTTTTATATTTCTACATAAATGAGTATTTGCACATACAATAATAGCACATGGAGCATTATAATTTGCAAAGCTAAACTTTGCTCTTATTTCATCCATAATACTCTTTTCAGTTACAACTATCATTTCCCACGGTTGATTATTACATGTGGAAGGTGCGGCAAATGCAGCTTTTAAAATCGTATCTATCTTTTCTTTTTCTATAGGTTTATCAAGATATGAGCGGATACTTCTACGTCGAATGAATAAATCAAGAACACTTTCATACAATATAATTCACTCCTTATAATGAAAAAATAATATCCTTAATGATTTTTATTATAAAAATATATTCATTTTTTATATGTAACAATCATCTTTTGTGAAAGGTATTTCTCAATTTGATAGATAAGTTTTCCAAGTACCCTTTTATATATCGGTAACGGAATTCCTGGAGCATATCTCATACCAACATACTGTTTCCAAAAAACTCCGTCTTTTGTAGCATATTCTGTTCCAGATGCATACTCTTCACACATGGCTTGAAATAAGTTAAAAGGAATTAAAACTCCAATTTTGGGAGAATGAAGTTTTTTTGATTTTAAATCTATATAAAATTCCTTCGATATTTTATATGCCTTTTTTATATGCTTTTCCGATGGTTTATAATCATTCCAACTCAATGCAACAATCGGCAATTGATAACATTTGTTAAATCCCCATCCAGATAAAGTACTAGCAAGAGATTGTGTAACACTATTTGCAGAAACACCACCTGTAGTTGATATAATTAAAGCCTTTTTATCAAAGTATCTTGGTCGATGAAGTAGAAAAGCTAAATGATCTGTAAAATTTTTGGTAAGAGCAGGAACAGCACCTTGAAAACAGGAAACAGCAAAAATTATACCATCACAGCCTGCAATCTTATCCATAATAGGCTGAATATACTGATTATGAGGACAAAAAATATGTCCTTTCCTAAAACACACACTACAACCTGTACAGAATGGAATATCCAATTCACTTAAATGTATTTCCTCAAATATTACTGTGTTGTCGAAAGTTTCCATTAATTCTTTTACTTTCTCCGTTAAACGCCATGTATTCCCTTTATGCGGACTACCATTGATCATTAATATTTTCATGTTGCATATCTCCTTAATATTATTAAATATGTATTATTTACTTCACCTTTTTTCTCTTATAAAATAATGATCATGTATCTCAAGCTTTCTATTTAATGGCAAATAACCTTTTCGTTCTAGTGATGCAATACACTCAACTGCATCTGGAATAGCTTTTGTAATGATAAATTCAACATTAAAGGCTTTAAAGAAGTTTGCATCAGCAATTTCCAAAATAGCATCAATATATTTTTGCTTCTCATAGTTGCTCTGTAAGTCTATTCTCAAAACTCCATAGTGATTAAATTCATCATCTGCAATCCTATGAAACATTTCAATAGTCCCAATTTTTCCTTGTGTAGCATTTAAGACAACTGTCCATCTTACAAAATATTTATTTTTATAAGAATAATCCCAAAGATCGATTGCCTGTTTCATTCTTTCTATCGACATATAATGAAAATTATCACCATTACAATTATCGGAGTTGAAAAAAGGTACTGCTTTTTCATCGGAATAGCATTTAAGCAATTCCTTTGCATCATCTAATATTGTCTGTCTTAATTTAATAATATCATTTGTATATGTTGGACATTACTCATAAATATCATTTATAATCACTAATCCCCTCCTAAAACAATCTTTATTAATCGCATATTGCAGCAGACGTCACATCTTAATTCAAGCATTATTACTTCTCCAGTTTTTTATAGGTATTAAAAAACTCCCTTAGCTCCTCCTTGACAACTTCTGAAAGGTCATGCCATCGAATTCCCTGTATTGCACCTTCTAAAGCATATAACCTATTTATACATGCAGAGTCATCAATTCTTTTTATTCTCAGCCAGGCTTGCCTACTGCCAATTTCAATCAACTGATTAATTGTTCTTATACCTACTTCATTTAATTGTTGTTCAACTTTGTTGCCAATGTTCAGTAATGTTGATAACTCTCCCATAGATAATTCCTCCTATTCACATTTGATAATTTCCTCTATCTTTTTTTTACTAAAATCCCATTTTTTTATTCATAATATCTCATGCTGAAGCAGGAGTTCCATATAGATGCTCATTTGTTGGATCTACAACTTCCCCATATACTTTTTCTAAAGACTTCAACGACTACATGTCCACTATAAATATTAAATAGTTGTATTATACATGATGGTAAACCAGATAATTGATATTGAATACAAGTTACTCTTGAAATATCTATACACTAATATAAGCTGATAAATCGTCCATGGCTATTCCCTTACTTTCTTATATATATTTTTTTATTATCAACAAATGGAATTAACCTATTATCCCACTGAATTACATCTAATTCAGGCCATTTTTGAAGCCATTTCTTAATTTTTTTATTATATATCTCTTTTGTTATTTGTCTATTATTAGCAACAATCTTCATATGAAAAATATCCTTCAGCCCAAAAGGTGCATAAACTTCCCAATCTTTTTCAGATAACTTCCTTACTCCCAAAGAGGTAGCCGTGGTTGGCCAAGTATCTATTGCATCTTCTATAGATTTATATGGTTCAATATTATATCCAAACTTATCCCTATACCATAAATGAACCCTAGCTTGATTCTTAACATCTAACCAAAAAGGAAATTCCTGTAATTCTTGATTTAAATATTCCATAACTTTTCTTTCATATTTTTCTTCTATATTTTGAGGATTATAATAAACTACATCAATATCATCTATACCATAATCTACTGGTCGATTAGTTAGTATGTTCCATACAGTTTGAGTGATAGCTCCTGCACCAATATAAAAATCTTCAATTTTAAGTTCATATAATACTGTAATTATTTTTTGCAAATATAAGTTACTTTCAATTATATCTATTAATTTTTCAGCATGCTTTAATAAGATCATTAAAAAAACCCCTTCTTTATTTAAGAATAATATAATATATTCTTTTTCGTTCAATAGTATCTTTATAATAATTTTCTATAATAATATTTATTATCCTCATCCATATCTTCTGATTTCTTAAATCCAACACCACCCCAAAATCTTTCATTTAACTCATTTGTCGGGGTCAGTTCAACATATAAAGCCCCTTCATCATTAATATATTTTTCTGCCTTTAAATAAGCTGATTTTCCATAACCTAGATTTCGGTAATTTGGCTGGATATAGTATTCCATTAAAAAGCATTTCCCATCTTCATCAAAATAGGTAACATACATTAAAAAACCAATGATAATTTCTTCTTTATTTATGAAGAGTATTCTTAATGGATTTTTATCTCTTATTCTCAGTTTCTCAATTGCATCTCTATATTCATCCGAATAAAAATAATCTAAATCGAAGTCATCTCCTAAAGATACATTTACAGATAATTCATTAATATAACTATCAAACAACTTCCAAAATGCCGCTACATCAGCTTTGTTTTTTACTATAGATAATGCTAAATCATTACTCATTATAAACCTCCTAGTATAATTTATGATATTCTAATACCAAATATCTTTGATATTTACTTTGTATTTCTTTTTCTCTTGATTTATACAATTCAAAAACTGTTCCTGAAATCTCTTTAACACTTTAGCCACAGCATGAATACAATATTAGACTATGTTAATATAAGAGAACTAAGTTTAAGGCTTCGAATGCATCACTTGCTAAAAATCTTCTACTACCACTTATTATCTATATATCTCTTAGCATACAGATTTCTCTGATACATTCATTCGCTGCATCATTGATAAACTGTAAAATCTTATCATAATTCAACTCTTTCAATTCTCCGATACCACTCTTCTTACTGAAATCATTGCCGAGGCTTTCAACAAGCTCATTTACAAAAGTGACATCAATTTCTTCTATAAGAATATATTCAATAGTCTAAAAATTAACTAGATTCAAGCTAAACTTATCCATGAGCTTTGTATTCAACACCCAATAGCCTTTATATACTAACTTCATAGCTTGGTTACGTTCATCCAACCCAAGATGCCCATACTTCTTATATGCATCCTTTAGCCACAGATTATCAGTTATTAAGTGACAGTAATAACCTAGCACAAAATCGTTGGTTATTTGATATTTATACTTACTTTTGAACCTCTCTAAATCAACACATTCAAACTTCATTATCTCTTCAGGTATACGAAAATGAGATACTAAATATCCACCAAGTTCCGGACTATATGCATCTGGTGCTAGATTACCTAACATGAATTGATGTTCATCAAGCTTCACTCTTTTCAGTATCTCATTGCCCACACAATAATGAATTATCCTTGATCCCATAAATCTCAACTCCAATAATTTAATCTTCCTGCTTATCCTACTGAAACTTTTAATTGTCGTATCCCAACATGGCAGATAACATTTCCTGTTTGCGATATTCCTGAACTGGGCAAAAACTAGACCCCCTCGATAGAGCTTGCTCCAGGCAAAGGGATATGGTGCATATCTCTCAAGATTGCGCACTCGGGCAGACCAAGGAAGACTTGTACCTTATGCGTTAGATACGGTGTTATACGGAGTTCATGACATCTTTGATTTCGCAATCGAGAATGCTTTTAATACTATCAAACATCTTATTCCAATCTCTATCTGTATTATTCAAAATATAAGAACGAAAAGGTAGGAGCTTGACTATTCTAAGTTCCAAATTTTTTCGTTTTATGTAATATTCCACTGTTTCAGTATTTGACCATTTTGGTTTTGACCGAATAATAGCCGTGTGTTTCAATGATTCTTCAACACTATTTTGGGATATATACAATAAAACTGGATTTAATGGGCTAATTATAGCTGCAAGATTTCTTATGTATTCGATGATTTCATCTTCTGTGATTTGAGGATACAATCTATTGATATCATGAATTTGGTGCTGAAATAAGACACTCTCGAAAATTGTTACTGCATCCGTATTAGACATTCTTGTAACATACTGTTCAAAACGTGTATAAAATGCCTTCTTATATGTATTAAATGGGACAATAGCCTTATTTGAATAACAAAATTCTTTAAAAGATAAATACTCAGCTAATTCATCACTCCATGGTTTTGGCTCAGGTACTTTATAAGGTGTTAAGATATAATCATTTTCTATAATAGAGTTTAATCGAATCCATTCTGCTTGTTGAGGGAATCTTATTAGTAAATTATTGTATTCATTCTTCGTAAGATAAGCATAAAAAGGCAAATCAATTGGATGTTCACTACCTTCAATATAAACTTCTGAATTTACACCAACTTCTTTAAGATATGTATATAGCAATTGAGATGTGGTTGTTTTGCCTGAACCTGGTATACCCTCAAACATAATTAATTTAGTCTTTTTCATTTTCTCCATCCTTATCATATATAATAAACTCATTATTAAATTTTAGGTTCATATTGATTTAATTAATTTTCAAGGCTCTATATAGCTTTTCATGAATTCCGCATAACGTTTCACATAAGACGTTCCTGAGTCTTATCCAAACCTAGCTATCGAAGGAATGTGCTTTGACTACTTCAAAGGCTCAATCCTAACATTGCTAAAGCATACTTGAATGCATTGTTATACGAAGTGGGGTGCCCCGTTATTCAGAGTGAGATAAGACATCGCTCCCTTAAACCTTAGAAATCATTATTAGCTTCACAATTTATAAAGAATGCGTCTTAACTACAAATATTGATTTTGATTATATCTATTATGGAATTTATTAAACTTTTCCAAATTAAGTTTAAACGTAAGACCATCATATAACTGACCTCGCAGCTCTCGCAACTTTTCTTCATAATTACATACTTCAAAGCCAATTTTTTCTGCCATGGCAATCATAGGATAATTTCCGGACCATGTCTCTGTATAAATATCAGTAATTCCTTTAGAGAAATGATAGTCTATGAAAGCAGTAAAAGCTTGTGTACCATAACCCTTGTACCAGTATGCTGACTCACATATATCAATTCCAAGAGTATGTAAACATCCACCTTGTGAGGCAGGCTTCCAATTATATTCTATATCGTTAAGATAAGAATTCACGCCTCCTATATGAATCCCATCTTTCGTATCAATTTCAAATTTCCAACGAAATTCATTATCATCTTCCTTGTCTTGCAATTTTTTCATTGCTTTTTCATAGTACCTATCTGCATTGAAATTCTTAAAATTTTCTTCTGCTTCCCAAGGTGCATCCCATTCATGCCAAGCTATTTCTTCTGTCATCCATCGAATGTCATCAACAATGTCTCCTTCTTTATAATCACGTAAAATAATATCCTTATAAGCAATTAACATTTTTTTCTCCTCTCAAAGTTAAATGTTCTTACTATACATAATTCATCTTATATTATAAAATCAAATAATCTGTGGTTAAAATTACTATTTGCCTAAATCTTATGCAAATAATTTATATACCACACTGTTTTTAAAATGCCGACTTTGCAAGTCCTAAGCTAAAAGATCGGATTTAAGTCACTTTTTATTCGGGAGCGCTTTATATACATTTGAATTTACGGCTATTTCATCGTAAACTCTTCCGTTGACGGCTGACCATTCCGGATATACCCGTCGGAGCGATAGTATACCCTTTCTATAGAACTGTCTGTTTTTGTATAGTCTATAACAAAAACTTGTCCTGTTTCTATCAGCATTGGGTAATTGTCATAAGGTAGCACATAGCCTGTTTTCTTCTTATCCTTAAAATGTTCATAAGCATTTTCCAAGCGCCAAAATTCCCGGCATGCGTAATCTTTGAATCCTGACAAATCTTGTTTTCCGAAATAAGACGCCTCGTAATCTTTTTCGTTGACTGTGATTGTATCCACCCTGAACGGTTCAATCTCTTTCGCTAACCAAGCTAAGTCCTCTGAATAGATGGCGTCGCCGTAACGTTGCCTTAGTTGATTTGCCATACAGGGAGCAGAATTAGTCATATAGTCCATAGCGTCAAAATACGTATGGGTTTCACCGTAAATCCCCATAATCTTCTCCCCCTTTAGTTTGTCAAATTCGCGGATAAAGTTCTCCACCATCTTGTTTTCGCGGTATACATGATCAGAGTGTTTATAAAAATATTTGCCTTGTTCAATCGCTTCTTGTGCCAATAAATGTTTATTGGAGCTTTCCAAATTATTTTCTTCAAGATACTTCAAAAATCGTTGTCCAATAGTATGGTGCTGGTGACCCACATCCGTACCGTGGAAAATAGTTTCGGGACATTCGCTTTTTATTTTCTTATAAAATTCCTTAATATAAGGGTTTTGTGACTCTGTACCTTCCCAATCCTTATATAATTCCTCCAGAATATTGTCGCTATCCGACTGCATCCACAAGTTTAAAAACTCTGCAGAATAGTAGGGAAGTTCAACAAATAAATGTCTCATATTATCCTTATGATAGTATTTATTCCATAACTCTAATTCCTTTTCCAATATTTTTTCAACACCATGCTGTTCTCCATACAGGTAAATCTGCCCCGTTGATTGTTCTAAAGGCCTGGCTGTATCCATCGATGTGGTACTATATGAACAAGCAACCAATGCCAACAGCATGATTAATGCGACAGCAAACATAAAAAATCTTGTATTTTTCATAGGCTCACCTCGTAATATAAATTATTTTTGTTGATTAATTTATCTCAAAAGCAAAAAATACGAAAAAACATCTCTTTCATGCTTTATAAATAATATTTTCCTTGCACTATACGCTTGTATCACAAGTTAAAAGATCTCCCAAAGGTATAGTAAAGCCTTGTACATATCCACGTCTATATTGGTACAACCTACATAATATTTCTACTTTATTTTTCAATAAATTAAAGATAACCCCCTTGGTTGAGCTTTGCTCCCAGTGAAGAGATGTGGTGTACAACACCCTAAGATTGCACCCAAATACCCTTGCGCAAATACATTGTTATGGGAAGTGATGACGCTTTTCACCCTGCACTTCTCTATATTAAATAATTGATGTGAACTTCCTACTCTGTTATATGATTAATAACATGCTCATTTGAAAAAATAAAATCTGTAGCCAACTCTTTAATAGTTGGCAAAACAGCTAAATAGTATTTTTCTCCTGGAAGTGTTTCTTCATTAAATTTTGTATCTTTATATCCTAATTTGACAATAACCTTTTTTATAAATTCATAATGATTAATAACCTCACTGCTACCAAGATGAAATATTCCTTCTAAATCATTTTCAATTATATAATATATCTGTTTTGCTAACATTTCATCTGTATTATTATTAAGATATAGATTTGTGTAAACATCAACTTTTTCATTATTCTTTAATGATGTTACAAGACTATTTAGTCTAGGTGAGTCTTTGCCCCATATCATTGGAAGTCTAAAAATTATGCCATTGCCGTTTAAATCTTTTCTTAATATTTTTTCGCACTCTATTTTAAATTTACCGTAATCACTTTTAGCAATTGGTTCATGAGTTTTGGGATGTGGTATAGTTGTATCGCCATCAAAAACATTTGCAGTAGAACAGAAATAAAGTTTTCCGTTAATAGGTATTAAGTATCTTATAAGTTCATTGAGAAGTTCTATTTGAGTCTTAAAATTCCCTGTTAAACAGTACACTATTCTTGAAGGCTTAACACTATTAAGAATATTAATTATCTTATTAACTTCACTCATATCATAATAAATCGAATTTATCGAAACTATTTTATTATTGTTATATGTACCATAAACATCATATTTCTTATCTAGTTCTTTTGATAAAGCCTTCCCTACTAATCCACTTGCTCCAAGTATTAAAATTCTTTCCATTTTGTACCCCTTTCTTCTTGAATTCGCATTTTACTATTTCACAGCATCTAGTTTTCTATCAAATATGCCCCCAAAGAACTGCCTGATATCATTATTTTCACTAACCATTGCATTAACGACGTATATCGCTAATATTTACTTTAGACTACGTTCTTTTATCCCTTCTAACTATTGTATTAATCAGGTTTACAATATTTTATCTTCTTTCCTTAATTACATGAATCTATATTTCTGTAGTCTTTGAACTTGCTGCATCTAATATCAGCTCCAATCTCTAGTCGACCTATGGCAAATTTACTTCTTAATACCATTCCCCTTTACCATTTCCTACCATATACTATTCTACATTGCTTTCCAAATTCCTTCTTTTCCCAAAATATTCTTTCATTGTTCCTTACTCACGAATTCACCCCAATAAATATTGTCTTCAAGTAATAATGAATTCTACGAAAAAAGGCTATAATAATCAGCTGATTATTATAGCCCTTCATTGTCTTTATATAATTTTACAATTCTTTAATATTTGTTAAGGTATTTGTAATAGGAGGAACTACTTGCTTTTTCCTTGAAAGGACTCCTGGTGCATAGAATGAGTTATTTACAAGATTCTTTCCAAATGCCTTTGCCACTAATTCTTTATTATGTCCTACTACTACCATTTCTGAAGCCTCTTTAAATATATCTGTTAGCATTAGTATAAATATAGAGTACCCTCGTTCTTCTGCTCTTTCTTCCATTAATGATATTAAGTCGGATTTCATATCCTTTAAGCTATCTGGGTCCATAGTATATACTTGGGCAATTCCTATCTTATCTTCATCTATAGTAAAGGTTTTAAAATCTTGGCTAAGTAATTCTTGTGGTGTTTTTCCAACTAAGGAAGTTCCAGCCTTAAACATTTCCATAGCGAATTTTTCTACATCTAAGTCTGCAATTCTTGCTAGTCTTTCCAATATCATTCTATCTACATTAGTTGATGTAGGAGATCTAAATAATAAAGTATCGGAAATTATAGCTGCTGCCAATACTCCTGCCATTTTTTTTGAAGGCCTTCTGCCATTTTCAAATAATATTGATGCTATTATTGTAGATGTACTACCTACAGGTTCATTTCTAAAATATATTGGATTTCCCGTAAATACATCTGCCACTCTATGGTGGTCTATAATTTCTAATATTTCACATTCCTCTAAACCATCCACTGATTGACTACGCTCATTATGATCAACTAGTATTACCTTTTTCTTCATACTTGATATTAAATGGTATCTAGATATTAAACCTACCACTTTATTGTTATTATCATCATCTATTACTGGATAAGATCTATATCTAGTTTGAGACATCTGCTCTTTTACATTATCTACTAAGTCATCAAGTGTAAATGTCACTAGATTGTCTGTAGACATTACATGGCTAATGGGTACAGATTGAGTTATTAGTCTAGAGGTTGTAAAGGTATCGTGAGGTGTGGATATTATGGTTATACCCTTTTCTTTTCCTAGATTAATAATTTCTTCATCTACTTTAACATCTCCTGTTACAATCATTAAAGAAATATTACTATTAATTGCAAGTTCTTGAGCATCTTTTCTATCACCACATATGACTATGTCATTTTCTTCTATGTATTTTCCTACAGATTTAGGTTCCATCGCCAAAACTAAAAGTTTTCCTGTAAGTGGCTTAGTTTTATCTGCTATTGTAATGATTTTAGCAGACAGAGTATCTATAATATTATCTATAGAAGTATCTGATTTTCCTAAAATACCATTATCCCATACATCTATATAAGCCCCTATTATATCTGATATTGTTACAATACCTGCTAATTGCTCATTTCCATCTATCACAGGAAGACTATTCAAATTGTTTTTCTTCATCAATTCTAATGCCATACGTAGTGATATATCTGGACTAATGGAAGCTATTTTGTCAAAGTCTAAATCCTCCACACTTAATCTTACTGTTTCTAAAAGAATAGGTGCATCAACTCCAAAATATTCTAGAATGAATTTTGTTTCTCTATTTATCTTTCCAAGCCTTACAGGAATAGCATTAACATCCCCATTGCCATTTTTATACTCTGCATAGGCTAAAGCTGCACATATGGAATCTGAATCAGGATTTTTATGCCCCGTAATATAAATCGTTTCCTTCATATTATCCCTCCCCTATGGTTCATCATTAGTTCACTGTAAAGATATTATATCATTAAAATGGTAATATTAAAGTACAAAAAGCTGATGTAAAAACATCAACTTTTCTGTACCTCTAATTCATTATAATCAAAAATAATTTGCTCTCCGCCGTTTACAACTATACAAGGTAATCCTATTTTTCCAGATTCCTTAATCTCTTTAAATTCTTCATAGTTATCCCTATACTTCAAAAATCTTTTTAAATTCAACATTCCTTCTGAAATATCTAAATATAAGAACTTAATATTATGACTTGAAAGATACTCTTTCGCTGGTTCACAATCCGGTCAATATTTGCTTCCAAATACAATTATTTTATCCATATAATTCTCTCCTAACCCACTACTCATCTGTTTTATTTTTTCCTTTTCTCCTCTGCTTCACACAATCTGTTAAAAGGTATTCTATTTGCCCATTGATTGAGCGAAAATCATCTTCTGCCCAAGCAGCCAGTTCCTGCCAAAGGGATGAGGATAGTCTCAAAAGTATCTGTTTTTTTCCATTATCTTTATTCTCCATCTACAACATCCCTCCCTTCAATTTATTTTAATATAAGGAGCCACTATTTACAATAGGCTGTGCATCCTTATTTCCACATAATACAACAAGCAGGTTACTAACCATAGCAGCTTTACGCTCCTCATCTAAATGAACAATATCATTTTCGTTTAATTTAGCAAGAGCCATCTCTACCATACCTACTGCTCCCTCAACTATCATCTGCCTTGCATCTATTATTGCTGAAGCTTGCTGTCTTTGAAGCATTACAGATGCTATTTCTGGAGCATAAGCTAAATGGGTGATTCTTGCTTCTAAGATTTCCAAACCTGCTACTTCTACATTAGCTTGAATCTCAGTCTTTAGCTTATCCGCTACTTCTTGGCTGCTACCCCTTAAGGACTTTTCATTATCTTCATTGGATACATCATAGGGATATACCCTAACAATATTTCTAAGGGCAGCATCAGTCTGTATGGATAAAAATTCTGTATAGTTATCAACATTAAAAACAGCCTTTGCAGTATTAACAACTCTCCAAATTACAACAATTCCTATGACTATAGGATTTCCTAGCTGGTCATTGATCTTTTGTTTCTCATTATTTAGCGTCATAGTCTTAAGAGAAATTTTTTTATTGGTTCTAGCAGGTAATGTGACTTCTGCACTACCTAATTTAGTTTGTTCAACACCTAATTTTCCTGTAGTTGTTCCCTTAGAACTAGGATTAATAGCACTAACAAATGGATTAACAAAGAAGAATCCTTCACCTCTAAGTGTACCATAATACTTACCAAAGAGAGTAAGAACTATTGCTTCATTAGGTTTCAACACTTTCAATCCAGAAAACATGATAGGACCTATTATAAAAGAATAGGAAATTCCTGCAATTATTAGCAATATTCCTTTATCGTATCCATAATCAACCAAATTAATTCCATAGACAAGTGCAGCAATACCAGCAATTATAAATATAATGTTTAAAAGGAGGATCCCCATACCATTCATTGATCTAGGTATGATTTCTTCATTATGCAGTTTGCTTTCATTTTTGTTAATTGTATTTGACATTTTAAAACCCCCTTAATATATTTTTGATATCATTTTGATATTAATTATATATTATGCCAGTGTTACTAAAATGTCAATATCTTTTTATTAATTCGAGGCAAAAAACTACTGCCCTATTATAGTAATCTTTTTAACTAAGTTATATAATATTAATCCTGCGTATTATACACTTTGAACATAAAGAGTATTATTATTCTTTATAAGTTTACTATGACTTCATATTCAATTATTTTTCTATCCTCAAAAATTACAATCTTATCAAAAAATCTTGTACTTAAAATTCTATGAAAAATATATGTCGGCTTTATATTTTTATGGAGATTACTTCCCAAAATCAAAAAGACTCTTCAAAAACTTGAAGAGCCTTTATTGTGCTTTATATTTGAACCCTATTTAGCTGCGTTTTGTCCGGCAATTCTACCGAATACCGTAATGTCCGCAAGTGCATTACTACCTAATCTATTGGCACCTTGGATTCCTCCTGTGACCTCACCTGCTGCATATAATCCTTCTATTACATTTCCTTCTGTATCTAATACTTGAGCATTCGTATTTATTTTTATACCACCCATTGTATGATGAACAGCTGGAGTAGCTTTTAAGATATAGAATGGACCAACTTCTACAGTTGAAGGTAAACTTCTTTTATTGAATTCTGGGTCTTTTCCATCTGCTACATATCCATTATATTTATCAACAGTTTTTTGTAATTCTACTGCGTCAATTCCGAAAAAATCAGCAGCTTCTTTTATAGTATCAGCTTTTACTAATAAATCATTTTTATATAAGTAATCAAGTTCTGGTCCATGATTTTCTTGCAATTTACTTGCTTCAAATCCTTTTTGATCAAGTAATTCATAACACACATGACCTGTTTGAGCCTTGATAGCCATAGACATTACATCACGTCTGCCTAATTCTTCTACAAAACGCTTTCCTTCTTTATTTACAATAATTGTATGTCCATATAATCTTGCATCATCATAGTAAAGTAATGTTCCAGTTAGTGGGTCACATATTGGATATGTTTGAATATATTCCATACCTACTAAAGATGCTCCTATTTTTTCAGCCATTATAATACCATCACCTGTACTACCTGTTGAGTTAGTTGATAGAATTGTTTCGTCTATATCAGGATTATACTTAACTCTCATCTCTACATTAGAACCAAATCCTCCTGATGCAATGATTACTGCTTTGTTAGTATTAAAAGTATAATTTTTATTTTCCCCTTCTGCTTCTACTCCTATAACTTTTCCATTCTCATCTGTAATTAAAGCTGTTGCTTTAGTATTTAAAAGAACAGGAATATTCATTTCTTCGGCTTTTGCAAGTTGCTTAGATATGATTTCTCTTCCACTAGCTCCTGCTGGAACTAAACTTCTCTTAACTGAATGTCCACCGAAAAACATCAATTCATCTTCCCATACTACTCCAACTTCATCTCTTAGCCACTCAGCACCTGCAAGAGCATTCTCAGCTAAAACTCTAACTAGTTCCTCATTAGCCTTATTGTCCCCACCTTTTAAAGTATCTTCTATATGAAGCTCTATACTATCTTCAATACCTTCCTCTTTCTGTAACCAATTGTTTGGTGCAGCATATTCAGCACCTGATATCAATGTATTTCCACCAGCCATAGGCATTTTTTCTAAAACAATTACATCTGCTCCTGCAGCCTTAGCCTCTATAGCTGCTGAAAGACCTGCTCCACCAGCTCCAATTACTACGATATCATGAGTTTCCGTAACTTCTTCCTTTACTCCACTTGAAGATGTAACATCAATCTTTTTCAACATTTCTGGAGTTGCTCCTGCTGCAGTTAATGCTTTAGTTACCGCCTCTATAAATCCGTTAGAAGTAAAGGTACATCCTGAAACCCCATCTACTTCAAGGCTATTTTTTGATATAATACTTTCTGTTAAAGTTTCCATTGCAGTATCGAATCCTGGTGTTTCATTGTGGCTCACTACCTTTATAGCAGTAATAGTATCATCTGCAATTGTTACTTCAACTTTTATTTCTCCACCTTTACCAGTGCCAACCCCTTCATACACACCATCTTTTATAGATGTCGTAGATTCATTAGTGTCTACTTTTTCCGTCTTATTACACCCTGCTAAACCTACTACCATAGTTATTACTAGAAAAAATACTAAAAACTTTTTCAAATTTTGTCCCTCCTATTTTTGTTAATTTATTGCTTATATCGTTATTAGTTTAACATAACTATTTGTTTTAGTATTTACACTTATATGTCTATTTTTGTACTTTTAAATACAGTATTTAAAAGTACAGAAAAATCCTATATAATAATTATTAAGCTTAAAAATCAAAATTCAGGTGAAAAACTATGTCTTTACGTCTAAAAATTATCACAGTTTTTGTTTTATGTATAATACTTACCTTTTCCCCTCTATTATTTATATTGGAAACAAAGGTAAAATCTTTAAATATGGAGCAATTGGAGTATCAAACTTTGCAACTCATCGATTCAAAATCAAATGAAATTGGTTCCTGGTTAAATCAACGAATAAGCGAAATAAGAATTATTCATGAATATGCTTCAACTAGGGAGTTTAATTTAGTCTCTTTAAAACCTTATTTAACACGTTTAAACAAAGTTCTAAGTAAGCAATACGGAAATTTAAATGAGACTTTTGCAATAGGAACTATTGATGGATATGGATGGATAAATGATAATATTACCATTCATGTGTATAATCGAGATTATTTCAATAAACTAATGTCGTCAGATATAGAGTATGTTATATCTAAGCCAATCATTTCTAAATCTGATAATACTCCTATTTTTATCATTTGCTATCCAATTGTAAATGATGAAAATGAAAAAATAGGATTTATTAATGGTGCTGTTAATTTAGAAAAAATCTCTGAAATAGCAAGCGGCATTGATGTTTATAATGGATTTTCTTGGATTATGAATAAAGATATGGATATATATTCTATTTCAAAAGATAATTTGACAAATAATTATATTTCCATAGAAGGATTAGATAAAATAATTAAAAAATCTAAGGAAGAAAATTTAGGAACTATTAGCTTGAAAAATATCTCCAACAAAGATTCCACTTTGTTTTTCTCTTCTATCCCTTATACAGAAGATTGGATCTTATGTACTCTAATTGAAAATAGCTATATTCATACCCAAACTAATAATATTATCAACTTAGTTGTTGCTTTAGGAATAATTTTATTATCACTTGCTATTTTACTTGCAATTATCATCTCTGGAACTATTGTAAAACCAATACATAAATTAAAAAATCATATGGTAGAAGTATCTAATGGGAATCTAAATTCCTATTATGAAACTAAAAATAATGATGAAATATCTATATTAGGTAAAGTGTTTAATCAAATGCTTAGTGATATTAGGAAACTAATAAATCAGGTATATCAAGTACAAGCTCAAAAGAGAAATGCTGAATTGAGAGTATTGCAATCACAGATAAATCCTCATTTTTTATATAACACACTAGATACAATTCAATGGAAGGCTTTAGAGTATAATGCCTTTGATCTTGCAGATATGATTAACTCATTGTCCATATTTTTTAGAATATCACTAAGTGATGGAAAAGAATTTATTACAATTGCTGATGAAATAGAACATGTACATAACTATCTGAAAATCCAAGAAACACGTTATAAAGATAAGATTAGTTATACTATTGATTTAGATGAACTAATTTCACAATATCTAGTCCCTAAGATGATAATACAGCCTTTAATTGAAAACTCTATTTACCATGGATTAAAGTTGAAAAGGAAAAAAGGTATTATCAATATAAATATACTATCTCAAGATGACTATATACTTATTGAAGTTATAGATAATGGCTTAGGTATGAATTATGAAAAACTTGCTACAATTAGAAAAAATCTCTACCAGTCTATTGAATCAGAGCATTATGGATTGTATAATATCAACGAACGTTTGAAACTTACATTTAAAGATAAATATAGTATTAATATTGATAGTAAATTTGAAGAGGGAACTAAAGTCTCATTAAAGATACCAAAGATAAGTGAGGGATTCCAATGTTTAGAGTAGTAATTGCTGATGATGAGGAAATAATACGTAATGGTTTAAAAAAATTAATAGAATCTTACGATTTAAATTTATCTGTTGTAGGAACAGCACAAGACGGTGAAGAAGCTCTGCATTTAATCCATATGTATCAACCAGAAATTATTTTAATGGATATTAATATGCCTTTTATAAATGGTCTTGAAGTAATAGAAAAAATTAAGGAACTGGATCCTAATTCTAAAATAATAATTATATCAGGATATGATCAATTTGAATATGCACAGAAAGCTTTAGAACTTGGAGTATTTAGTTATTTGCTTAAACCTATACAGTATAGAGATTTTAAAAATATTATTATTAAAGCTATGGACTCCTACTGCGAAAGAATGTGGGAGTTAAATAAATTAAAAGAAACAGAAATAGATAATACAAACTATAAATGTATTGGAAGTCAAGCAATTAACTACATAAAAGAAAACTTTACTCAAAATGATCTAACCTTAAATCTTATAGCTGAAAATTTACATATAAGTCAATCATATCTTACCAGAATAATCAAACAAAAAACAGGAGTTCGTTTCACTGATTATCTTAATAACCTAAGAATCAATATGGCAATAAAACTTCTATTAGATAAAGATAAGGACTATACTATAAATGATATTGCAAATATGGTAGGCTATAGCAGCCAGCATTATTTTAGCAGAGCATTTAAAAATTATATGGGACTTTCGCCTAATCAGTATAGAAATAAAAATTCCCTCAATCATTAAATTTGTGGAATTAATTCAGCTGTAATTATTCCTCTAAATGCAGCTGAGTTGTTTCCTAATTCCATCATATACCTTTAATAAAGTATTTAAGCCTCTTTAAATCTTGTGGTTGTAATTTTGCCGTCTACTTTACTTATAGTTTTAACTTTTAAGGTTGGATTTACCACATTAAATTCTGCTATAATATCTTCAAATATTTTAAATTCTTTTCTTTTGATAATGACTTCCATTTGATATCTCTTTTCCTCATTATTCCCTCCAACAAGAAAAGTATTGACTGTATATCCTGTTTCTCTAAGTTTATTTGCTATTTCCATAATCTTATTTTTGTTATTCAAAAATAAATCTACTTCTAAAATACCAAGGGCTAACCTATCTTCAATTTTACCACCTATAAAAACTCCAGCTGTTCTTCCTAAAGCATATGATATTGTAAATTGAATCCCATCAGAACTAGTTACCTTACTAACAATAGTTGCAAAAATCATAGCATCAGCAAAAACCAGCAAATAAACTGGATTCATAATTTTTTTTGACATCAATATTGTTTTTAGTGTTGCTAAAACATTTGTAAAAGCAGTTACCAAAAACAAGCCCACAAGTGCAAACATAACATTTGTTGTCATTTAAACACCTCCTTTTTAAATTTTATATCACAAAAAACTAATATACAAATCGTATATTAGTTAGTAATTAATTATTCGTATTCATTTAAATAATCCATAGGGAAAATTCAAGATTAAATAAATATAATCCCCTTTCGGGGCATATAGGTATAAAGTAAATGGTTATATCTAAATCACCATCATAACTTTAAAATAAGGATAAGATTATTATAAAAATTATTTTAAATACTTTAACTACATTCTAACAATTAATCTAACTTCATCATTATACTACATCTCCTGATTATTTGCAAATCTAGGTCTATTTTTTACATTTTATCATTTCAAATCAAATACATCTTATGTAAAGGCATTATATTATTGACAAAAAAATTTTAATAAAAAAACTCTTGACATTATCAGACTAAAGTATTATGATATTTCTTAATATTAAAAATGCTTTGATGGAGAGAAAGATATCCTAACTTAATTACAGAGAGTTGGAAAAGGTGAGAGCCAACATTAAGAAGATATGTAATATTCACTCCTAAGCTGATTCGTTAAACGAAACTTTCAAGTAGACGAATCCGAAGGCCCATCGTTATAGGGGATAGGACTGTTAGGTCTGATTGAGTGATGACTTCGTCATAATTAGGGTGGTACCGCGGATATAATCTTTCGTCCCTATAAGTATAGCTAAAAGCTATATTTATAAGGATTGAAAGATTTTTTTATTGCCCAATTATTCCATGGCATTCAATCTATGCTAATTATCCTATAAAATCTATTGATTATATTTCAAGGAGGATAATAAAATGAAAAAATCTAAAGTTAGTAAATTAGTATCTTTAGTATTAGTAAGTGTGATGTTTCTATCAGGTTGTAATGCAAATGTAAGTAAACCAAGTAATGTTTCTGGTGAAGGAGTATATAAAATTGGGATTAGTCAGTTAGCAGATCATCCAGCACTTGACGATGCTAGGAAAGGATTTGAAGATGGATTAAAAGAACTTGGTATCAATGCAGAAATAGACTATCAAAATGCACAGGGAGATATTCCAACTACTGTTAGTATATCTCAAAAGTTTGTAAAAGATAAAGTAGATTTAATATATGCTATAGCTACACCAGCGGCTCAATCTGCCAAACAAGCTACTTCAGAGATTCCTATATTATTTAGTGCAGTAACAGACCCTGTAAAATCAGAAATAGTAGCAGATTGGAAAAATGTTGGCGGTAATGTAACTGGAACATCAGATATGGCACCTACAGCTTCTCAATTGAAGATGTTTAAAGAAATCGATCCTAATATAAAGACCATAGGTATACTATATAATACATCTGAAGCAAATTCTGAAATTCAAATAGAAGAAGTAAAAAGATTAGCACCAGCTGAAGGTCTAGAAATAGTTACAGTTGGAGTAAGCAATGTAAATGAACTTCCTCAAGCTATAGATTCATTATTGAATAAAGTCGATGCTGTCTATGGTCTAAGTGATAATCTAATAGCCTCTTCTGTTGAATTGGTATCAAAGAAACTTGTAGATAAAAAAATCATATCTATTTGTGCAGAGGAAACACAGGTAAAAGGCGGATTATTAGTAACAAATGGACTTAGTTATTATGAACTAGGTAAGCAAACAGCTAAAATGGCTAAAGAAATACTTGTAGATAAAAAAGATGTTTCTACTATACCAGTCGGTGTAGCAGAAAAAACTGTAACAACTGTAAATATAAGCACCTTAGAAGAATTAGAATTAAATTCAAATCTTCTACTATTTAAAGATGCTGTAAAAGTAGGAGAATAATCTTCCTTAACAAAAACTAAATATTTTTGGCTATACTTAAACCACTAGTCTCTATCAGACTTTATATCAAACCATCAGAAATTTTTAAAACATTTTTTCAAAAAAGTATTGACATTACTAAAATAAAGTATTATTATCTTATCTAATATTAAAAATGCTCTGATGGAGAGAAAGATATCATTGATTATTCAAAGAGAGTTGGGAAGGGTGAAAACCAACAATAACAAGATATGTAATATACACTCCTGAGCTGATTCACTAAAAGAAACTTCCAGTAGGTGAATCCGAATGCCCATCGTTATAGGGGATAAGACTGTTAGGTCTGATTGAGTGATGACTTTGTCATAATTAGGGTGGTACCGCGCGGATATATAATCTTTCGTCCCTATAAGTATAGCTAAAAGCTATGTTTATAGAGATTGAAAGATTTTTTTTATGACCTAACTTGGCGAACGAAGTGAGCTTTAGTAGGTCAAACGCAATGAGAGCCAAATCTATACGAGTAAAGCGAGTGAATAGATTTGAGTTTCGAAACTGCGTGAAGTTACTTGCCCAATTATCCAATTGCATTCAATCTGGCAAGATTATTTTAAGGGAGGATAATAAAATGAAAAAATCTAAGGTTAGTAAATTAGTATCTTTAGCAGTAGCAAGTATTATGGTTTTATCAGGTTGTAATGCAAATGTAAGTAAACCAAGTAATGTTTCTAGTGGAAAAGTATATAAAATTGGAATTAGTCAGTTGGCAGATCATCCAGCACTTGATGATGCTAGGAAAGGATTTGAAGATGGATTAAAAGAACTTGGTATCAATGCAGAAATAGACTATCAAAATGCACAGGGAGATATTCCAACTACTGTTAGTATATCTCAAAAATTTGTAAAAGATAAAGTAGATTTAATATATGCTATAGCTACACAAGCGGTTCAGTCTGCCAAACAAGCTACTTCAGATATTCCTATATTATTTAGTGCAGTAACAGACCCTGTAAAAGCAGAGTTGGTAGATTCAATGGAAAAACCTGATGGCAACGTAACTGGAACATCAGATGCCAGTCCAATGGATAGACAGCTGCAACTATTTAAAGATTTAGATAGCAATATCAAAAAAATTGGAATTGTCTTTAATACTAGCGAGCCAAATTCACAAATTCAAATTGAAATGGCGAAAGAATTAGCACCTTCTATGGGACTTGAAATAGTAGAGGTTGGAATATCTAGTATATCCGATATCTCTCAAGCCGTAGATTCTATAGTTAAAAAAGTAGATGGAATATATACAATAACAGACAATATGGTTGCATCTGCAATTAATATAGTTTCTGAGAAAGCCACATCTAACAAATTAATTACTGTAGCTGCTGAAGATTCTCATGTAAGTGGCGGTATTCTTGTTACCGATGGAATTAGCTACTATGAACTAGGTAAACAAACTGCAAAAATGGCTAAAGAGATTTTAGTTGATGGAAAAACACCTTCTGATATTCCATCCCAGACTGCAGCTAATACTAAGAAAGTATTCAACAAAGAAACATTAAATTCCTTAGGACTTGATGAAAATAATAATGTATTTAAGGACGCAATAAAAAATGATTAAACAATGAGGTGATATATATGAATTCCCTAATAATTACTTCTCTAGAACAAGGGCTAATATTTGCAATTTTAGCTATGGGAGTATTCTTAACTTATAAAATATTAGATATAGCAGATCTTTCCGTAGAAGGGACTTTTCCTTTTGGAGCCTTTGTATTTGCTAAATTTATATCTATGGGTGTTAATCCAATCATTAGTACTTTAATGGCATTTTTCTTTGGAACCTTAGCAGGACTCTTTACTGCAACTCTCTTTACAAAACTAAGAATAAAGCCATTATTATCAGGAATATTGACCATGACTATACTATATTCTGTAAATTTAAAAATAAATGGAAAATCCAATTTTCCGCTGTTTAAATATGGTTCAGTTTTTGATTTAGGTTCATCCTTAATAGTATTAGCTGTAACTGTATTGTTAATAAAAATCATACTAGATCAGTTTCTAAAAACTGAAACGGGATATTTACTAATAGCAACTGGTGATAATGAATCTTTAGTGAAATCTCTAGGAGAAAATAGTAATAAATATAAGGTAATAGGGCTAATGTTAGCTAATGGATTGGTAGCTTTAAGTGGTGCTTTAATGGCTCAAATCCAAGGTTTTGCAGATATAACCATGGGTAATTCTATTATAGTAGTAGCTCTTGCTTCAATCATAATAGGAGATACTATTAAAAAGAATTCTAATAGAATAAAAAATACAACAAGGGCTATATTAGGGGCAATTATCTATAAACTTATCGGCGGAATTGCTATAGACCTAGGTTTAAACCCTAATGACCTTAGAGCTATAAATGCAATAATTGTAATAGTTTTTCTATCCTACAATAACTTTGCAGCTGATTTTTTAGGATTCATGAAAAAACAAGGAGGGAGAAAAAATGTTAAAAATAGTAAACCTATCAAAGAGTTTTAACAAGAATACAGATAATGAAATAAATATCTTTAGAAATTTTAATTTAGAAATTGAGGAAAATAAATGTACAGCAATTATTGGTTCTAATGGCTGTGGAAAATCTACTCTCCTTAATATCATTGGTGGAAGTATATTAGCAGATAAAGGACAAATTTTACTGAATGAGAAAGACATAGCAGGCTTAAGAGAAGAACAACGAGCAACTTATATAGGGAGAGTATATCAAAATCCATCTATGGGAGTCTCCCCTTCCCTTACTATACTGGAAAATATGTCCCTAGCAGATAAAAAGGGAGAAAAATTTACTTTGAGAAAGCTTATAAAAAAGAATAATATAGGTAAATATGTGGAACTATTAAAGGATTTGGATTTGGGTCTTGAAAACAAGTTAAATACAAAGGTAAAATTTTTATCTGGCGGTCAAAGACAATCTTTATCTCTGGTAATGGCAGCTATGAAGCATCCAGATTTACTTTTACTTGACGAACATACCGCTGCCTTAGACCCTAAAACATCAAATGTAGTAATGCAGAAAACTAAAGAATTAATAAACAAATATTCCATGACAACAATAATAATTTCTCACAATATGAAAGATGCCATAGAATATTCAGATAGAATAATAATGCTAGATAAAGGTGATATAGTATTTGATAAGCCAAGTATAAATGTGACGGAAAAAGAATTGATTGATATATATAGGGAAAAACTCATACAGAATGTGGCATAAACAATAATATATCAGGCATTAATAATGCCTGATATATTATTGTTCAATAAATTTATAAACTATTCAATTAATCAAGTTATAACCCGATATATAATATATTTTGATTTATTATTCATCTATCACCTTATCAGTTGTTACTTTATCAGTGAAAAGAAATTCAAGAAAAATATATGTTGCTATCATAATAAGAGTAAATAAAGTAGTACCTACGTCTCCTGAAACAAAATAAAATTTTAAAGTAAAAAAATTAGATTGCTGAGGAAAAAAACTATTATCAATCATTGCTAATATTGGAGATATGAGACCTCGATGTGTAAATCCATTTTCACTATAATATAAAGCTATTAATGTAAATACTACAATGGACAGTCCTCGCCACTTTATATACCTTATATATTCAGGATGCTTTCTCCCATATAGAAGTGGTCTTTTAACCCTTAGGGATTTCCAATTAGTGATAAAATATAATATAATCCCTGATAAAATCATAATAATAACTTGTGTAGCAATATAAAAAAGAGTGTCTTTCATACTTCTTATTACAATTTTAGTAGTGACTAATCTAAGCATAACCAAAATAAATCCTATTACAAATAACAGGAAGGTAGAAATAAATAATTTAATAACTTCTTTTCTAGTCATAAACTCCCCCCTAATAGTTTATACCAATTAATAATAAATGCAGTTATTATATTAAATTAATTTTCTCATATTAAAACCAAGGCAACTGACCTTAATAGTTGCCTTGGGACTATCAACACTATCCATACATAACTATTAGTTATGAAAACATACTAGTTTTAACATAACATATAATATTATTAGGATAACCAACTGAATTTACAATTGAATAAGCTTTAAAACTAAATCCAGTATATCCTGGACTATAGTCAAAAGTATTTGAAGTCGGATATTTTATGGAATATTTTCCTTCTATAAATTCACCAACACGATTCATCTCCCCATACCAAACTTGTCTATCATATAATGTTCTACCATTGGGCCACCATCCACCCCAAACCTCTACAAGCTCATTATTTACACCAAAGTTGTCAATCCATACTAATGTAATGTAACAATCCACATTATCTTCTGTATGTGGTTCATACTCTTCTTTTTGAGTCCCTCTTGCAACAGCTGTCAATGAGTACATAGTACCTATATCACCATTTTCTGATACAATATTACCTACATTTTTAACAGTATAGCTGATGTCAAATATATCACTAGCATCAACACCCATTAACTCACTACGTGATAAATCTTTTGGAACAACTTGAACACCAACATCAACTTGGTTCATTATATCTTCCGGTACTGATTCATCAGTTATACCATTTAATGCATTACTAATCTCTTCCGACATATTAATAGTCGAAAGAAGTGCTTCTTTATTCATTTGAAAATTAGATATTTCTCCTGCTGAAACAATAGAAGAAGTACTAAGAAAAACAATCAATCCCATAATTAATGATAACATTTTTCTTTTCATTTTTTTAACCCCTTTCTTTAAATACAAATCATTCATTCTACCAATTTTTCTACTTATTAAATAAGTTATTATCTAGACAAATCATACATTTTCTTTAAAGTATTAAGAAAATTATGACTTACTAAATTAAAAAATCAATAGAATCTCCTCCTTTCAAATAACTTCTATAAAACTCATACATACTTAATACTTTTATCTTTTAATCTTATTGATTTATGTTAATCTTATTTAAATAAGTTGATTTTGTCAATGAATTAATTGTGCTAATATTCGACAAATTCTAATATTCATAATTACGGAAAAATAACTACAAAATGTGGCATAAGTTAAATAGACCACTCCTACACATTAATTAGTAGGAGTGGCCTATAATTACAGCATTATTCTTTCTTAAAATCACCATACCATCCTGGTTCAAAATCTAATTCTAACATATTTCCAAACTCAATTGCCCATTCTCTAAAGAATGCACCTACAGAGGTAATTATATTCCCATCTTTTATAAAATGTCCAATCTCTTCATAAGATTCTCTATACTCTGCTATATCCACCATCCCCTCTAATTCTTCTATGGTGGTATGACCATGTTTTAATAATTCTTCCTTTAACATCCCAGCCAAATAACGCTTATTCTTCAATAAACCTGCCCTTGCAAGTAAAAATGGAGTGCTGGAGATACTGGCAATTTTAATTCTAGGTAGGTCAAATTGCTTCAAAAACGAATATATTCTCTCTTCATTAATAATGGGTTCAAGATCCATGCATCCTGTTAATACCAAAGAATCAAACTCTTCTATATTTAAATCCTCAACTAATGCATCGCAAACTACATTTAGCCCTTCTTCACTCTTTACTGGTTCCTTAGTTAAACTAAATGTTGTATAGGGTTTACCAGCTTGAAAAAACATTGATAACATTACACTAAACTCATAGTTACTAAAATCATCATATAATAATACTGCTGTTTTCTTTTTACTCATAAACTATCCACCTCGTTTAATAAATATTCTGACTTAAAAATTACTTATCTTTCTTCCATAAATTGATCATATCACTCACCCCCAACAAAAAATGCTGAGAGAAAATCCCTCAGCATAATTAAGCCTAAAAAGAGTACAAAAAAAGATGATAAAATCATCCTCAAATGTCAATAAATATTTGAAAGAGAGTTCTCGCTAAATTACGCACTAAAATAAAGCATTCCTAAGAATGTATTTTTGTGCATATTAAAATTTCTTATTTAGCAAGAATTTTGCTCATTGACACACCCCTCTAATATAATTGAATAAATTGTATCATAGATTAATTTTGAATTCAAGTGATAAGCTATATAAATAATTAGAAAACCTTTCTTAAAGGAAAGACTTTCTAATTATTGTTCATCATATGCTATTAATTTTTCTATGCATACTGCATTAATATATCATTATTCTTCTATAAGATAATTCTCTATTTTATATTCGTCATATTTCTCTTGATACCAGTTTTGATATACCTCAGGTAGCTTCGCTTCTACGAGAATATCCTTTATTTCATCCTTGTGTTCTTCTAGTGTTGCTTCTTTTGCTTCCTTCTTTTCCTCTACTTTTATTATATGATAGCCGTAATCAGTTTTAACTGGATTACTGATTTCACCTATCCTTAGTCCAAAGGCTTCTTCTTCAAATTCCTTTACCATTTTACCTTTACCAAAAAAGCCTAAATCTCCTCCAGACTCTTTGGTCATTTCATCTGTAGAATGTTCCTTTGCTAATTGAGCAAAGTCTTCTCCTGCTGAAATTTTTTCTTTAATTTCTTTTGCTTGATCTTCTGTTTTAACAAGTATATGACGTGCTCGTACTTCCTCTTTTTGATCAAATGAAGTTTTATTTTGTTCAAAATAACTTGAAATGTCTTCTTCTCCTATTGTAATATTAGGCCCAAGAAGTCTCTTAATTTGAATATTCATAGTTACATCCTTCTTTATATCGTCTAAAGTGTAACCATAATATGCCATAGCTTCAGTAAATGCTTGGTCACTCTCATAGTATTGTTTAATCTTATTGAGTTCAGTTTCAATATCTTCCTCACTAACTTCAATTTTCTGTTTTTCAAGCTCTGCATTAACAATCTTCTCGCCAATCAATGAATCCAAAGCCTGAGTACCATATTGTTCAACCATTAAATCATATAATTCATTCTTAGTTATAGCTTCACCATCTACTTTCGCTACTATCTCCTCATCTACTAGCTTTTCATTTTTACAGCCTACCATACTTATGACTAACACCATAATAGCTGTTATCATTATGTACTTGTAAACTTTTCTGTTCCTCAACTTCCCTAACATATTTTAACCCCTCCATGTTTAATTAATAAAAAAATGCCTCTTAATATATCTCTTCAAATCATTGATATATTGAAAAATTGCTTTTCATCCATCATATCATAAAAATATGGGATTGTTGTGATAAAATTATGAAAAGATGTAAAAAATCTTTATTTAATTTCCTATTTCTCAATTTAAAAATCTTCTCAATTGATCCAACTCAAATGTCCACTCAGGAGTAATCAGTTTCTCTTTGTCATTTAGTGAATACCAAGGACTTATACTTTTATCCATAGGATTAATAAGTATTTGAGTTTGCTGCGCCGGCATATAGGATTGAGCAAGAATAAATATTTTATCACCTTCATCACTTATAGCCATATCCATAACTATAACAGCATGACCTGGGCTCCCTCCAATAATAAACACATCCCCTATTTTTATTTTCTCTATATTAATAGGCTCTAATTCTTTTTCTAAGGATAAAGTTCCTGCATAAGCCATTACCATATCCATATATTTTCTAAAGTCTTCATAGGTATTGGATGGTTCTGTTGCTTTATAATAACTTACATGGTTGCCTTCAATCTTAATCCTATACCCTTCCATCCACTTTTTATATTCTGCTTTAAATCCTGATACGAAGTTAAAGCTAATATCCTCATATTTGCCTATTGAGTAAAGGTATTCACCTCTTAAAAGCATTATAGCATCTGCACACTGATGAAGGTCCCTATCTCCTATTTCTACATCTAAAACACTATCATAAACATCTTTCTTATTTTTCTCTCTGCCATCATAGTATAAAACCTTTTCACCATAAGGTTTCAATCTCTGGGCCCTTAAAAATTCTCCAAAACTATTTTCTTCTGTTTCTATCCTCTTATATCCTTCTAAAGTTAGATATCTTTCCTCTATGGTTTCGCCTGCCACATTAATATAGGTTTTTTCTTTTTTAGGCAAATTGTCTGTAACTGGTGATAATTTGGTATCATCTTCTATAGGTTTACAACTAATAGGTAACACTAAGATTAACAATATAATAAATATCTTTTTCATATCTAAACTTGCTCCTATCCTATACTTTCTACAGTTTCCTCTGGTATTTCAAGAATCCGAGAAAACAGTTCAATCTCCAATTCACCGCTGAAGTCCTTATCTATAGGTTGAAGTACACATTCCCGTAGCTTATACCCATTGATTCCAATTTCATCCTCTTTGGATCCCCATATAATTCCTATGGCAGAGTCACTATATATTGGCTCCGCTTCTAGATGCTCTTTCATATGAAAATTAAGTTGGGTACTATCTGCTGCTTCATATTTTATAACAGCTAAATTTTTATCCCTTGGATAAATTCTTTCTAGTCCTTCTATAAAAATCTTAAGGTTTCTTTCTCGCATTTCTACCTCTTCAATTTTCTCAACCTTCTTTTTGATATCCTCATATACATCAAAAGAATAGATTTCATTTATAAAAAAGTAATTCTCTTTGCCAAGTTCTTCATCATAATATACGATTTTTGTTCCCATTTCTTGTTTGCCGAACTGTATTTTAAATGGATGTTGTATTGGTATTTCTCTTGTGCCTCGATCAACATATAATTTAATGTCTAATTCCTTAGTATTATCTATATTAGGAGCAGTTTCCTCATCCATTTGTTTATATTGAGCGATTACAAGATTTTCTAAATTTACATCATCCCACTCATCTGAAATCGAACCACTTTCAACAAAATGCTGTAATCGCATTATTCCTTCTGAATCCATATTATAGATTGAACTGCTACTTGATGAACTAAAATTAACAATATGTCCTTGTATTTCCATTTGTCTTATATGTAAATCTTTATATTTACTACTAGCATTAATACCTCTTAATAGTTTTTCTCGATTTGTCCTAAACTCTACTATATATTCATCGTCAGATCTATCTCTATATAACTCCTGATTTTCATACATCATCCATAAACTATTTTTATCTCTTTCTATAGTGAAACTCAAAATCAAAACATCTATCCCTCTAATATTCACACGTTGATTAATAATATATTCTTTTATGGGAAGTAACATCTGTTGTTTCAAATACCTTAATATCATTTTATATTCTCCTTTCATTTTTATCTAAATTCTTTAGCATCCTTTGGCAGCTCCTTAATCTTTGTAATGTATTCCGTTACATTAATATCATCTTTAATAGGATAGGAATATCCTAGAGGTTCAGCTAATGGTTCACCTATTCTCCTAATAAATTTACCTGCTCTAAACAGTGATTGCCACATTTGTTCATAATCTATAGTTGGATATATTGAAATAAAATCATTATAAATCTCATCAGATAAGTATCCTTTGAACCATTTTCCGCATTTTCCTACATTTACATTCCATTTATGGTTTTCTCCAATATACCACGACAATAATTTTCTTATACAGTCCATTAAAATAACATCAAACATATATTTAGCAAGAGGCAATTCATCCCTCCATATTCCTTTAGCAACATAGGTTTGAATCCACCATGCTTCATTTAATAATTCATCGAATTCTTTTTTTGAAGGCTTTAGTACATAGTGACTGCTATCATTGGGTCTAGGTAATTTAAGTTCAATATCATCTTTATTTAATAGTATTTTGCTAAGAGTATCTTCTCTAACCGATTCTTCAATTCTTCTAATATCTTGAAAACTAAGGTCTATTCTTATTCCATCTTTAAATTGCATCAAAAAGATATATGCCCCATCCTCAAAATCATTCTGCTGCATAATAACAAGCTCTCCAAATGCACTAATCCAACTTTGATCTATTTTATAACTTAAATCTTCAATATCTGTTATAAAGAATACTATATCGTAATCCTGCATTATATCCTTAGGTGCATTAGGGTTAACTCTCGAACCATTCAACATAACAGCTCTAACCCTATCTTCACTGTTAGCAAAATCTAATATCTGTTTCATTACTTCATTTTCTTTTCTCATGTACTTCTCTCCTTTTACAATCTTAAATTCATAACAAATAGAGAATGTATATTTTTCCGGCTACTAATGTATCTTAATTTTAGAGGCTGACAAGATGTCAGCCTCTAAAACTCTACTACTCTATTGGTTTCCCAAAAAATATAGAATCTTGTTTCATAATACTCTTTAATCTAGCTCTTAAGTCCAGCATCCATTTAGGCTCATTATCCCAAACTTCCTTGGATGATACTAGGACTCTAGTATATCCATATAAATTTGCAAATCTTCTTAGCATAGGCATATACAGTAGCATTTCGTCGGAAACATTAAACTCTTGTCTATATCCTATTATAAAGTTTTCCCTCAGCATTGAATGATTCTCACAAGATGTTTCACTCATTATATTATCTAGTGCTCTTTCTATATCCATAGCATACCAGTGATACATGGCATCATCAAAGTCAATTACATTTAATTTATCTGTTGATTGGTCATAAAACACATTATCCAACTCAAAGTCATAGTGGATTAAGCCAAAATTATAGCTATCTTTAGGTATTTCTGATAAATAATCCCTTACTATCTTAACCTCTTGTTTGGCTAAAGCTTCATTAGGAAAATTTTCTAATTCCCTTTCAATCCACTCAAGGACATCTTCGTATGACCAACGCAATCTTTTATCAGGCTTATATCCCGAAGACAGTCTATGCAATTTACCTAAATATTCACCATGTTTTCTGCATATTTCTTGTGTGTATTCTATTTCTCCTAATTGAATCCCCGCAACTCTATCAAAAACAACTCCAAAATACTTTCCCCAGGGGGTCTTCACTTCTACTAATTCTTTATTATCCTTTGAAGGCACAGTGCATAAAACAGGATATTCCCTTGATTTTAAATAATTAATGAATTCTAATTCTCCCATTATATTATTCTTGTCTTTTTCATCTACAGGAGAAAATCTCAGTAATCGAGTTTTACCATTATATTGAAATGGATAAATCGCATTTGATGAAATTCTATAGTAGTCAAAGAGTTTAAGCGAAGATAAATCGTATTCCCAATTCTCTAAGATCATTTCTGCCAAATCTCTATTATCAAAAAGATACTTTAGTTTTAACATGTTATTCTACCTCTTTCAAATAAATTTTAATTGGTTTTATCTAGCCTTGAAACAGTAAAATAACATCAGCCAACTTAACCGAGAAAATATTATTTACTGCTTCATTTTAAATATAAATCACCTTGTTTCGTATTACCCGACGTTTCATGTCGATCACTCCTTCCAAAATTAGCGTTTTATTAGTTTTGATGTATATTAAATATTTCCTAATAAATCCGATAAATTTTTTTGGTTTTCAGCAAGCCAAATCATTTCTTTTGCGAATCTAGCAGGTGGCAAACTATGCTGATCCATGTAAGCATTTGTCCACCATGTACTTTCCATATACCATAACAACTGTAATGCATTTGTTAAATACCCCTCACTTACGTTACATTCCTCACTGTAGCCTTCAATAAATGCTGAAGCAAGGGATACATCAAAATTATCGTCTAGAGCACATGACATAACAGCACGAGCAACATCAAGTTGGGGATAATCATAATTTAATCGATCAAAGTCTAAAATCGCTGTTAATCCGTTATTATCAAATAAAAGATTATCAACCCAGAGGTCACGATGAGCCCATCCTGATTGAAGATACTCAAATATTTTTATATTTAAATCTTCTGTTGCCTTGCGTTGGACCTCTATATAAGTAAGTAACTGAATTTTATCAGTTTCCTTTGCTTGTTCCCACATTGAATTCCAATGTTCTAAACGCTCCTTACGGCATGGAGGAATAAATTTGGGATTATCTTTAATACCTAGTGTTCCATCATTTAATAATCCATGCATTTTTCCTGTTTCTTTACCTAAATCATACATTTGATGAACATTAGCTTTACCTGGTGAAATCACTTTCCCTTTACAAAACTCCATCGCCATAAATCGTTCACCATTATCGGATTCAAGTAAAATATCTTCATTATGTGATAACAAATTTGGACACCGGATACCCTTATTATACAATCTAACCTGCTGAGTGAATGCAAACAATAGATTCTCTCTTTTATACATTTTATATCTTTCTTCATTATATTGCTTAAGTAAAAACTGTCCTGAGTCCGTCGTAATTTTCCACTTTAAATTTAACCATCCTCTTTTTACTGGTGTAGACTCCAATACATTCAAATCAAATAAACGCTGAAATGTTTTTATTAGATCATCTAAGATCATTTCTTCTGATATTATTGTTTTCATTTGCCAACTCCTACATTTATGATAGATAATTTTATACTTCTCATAAAAATCTATATAACTTCTCTAATCGTAACCTCTAACTCCATAATAATTCTCCTTTACTAATGTTATAAATGTCTTAAATACTGCCCTGGATTGTTTAAGAAATCTTTGGTTAAATTCACATGCTCCAAATCATTATAATTTACTTCTTTAATAGGATACTCATCAAAGGATATGATTGCAGCCTCTGGAATAGCCATTAATATTGGAGAATGAGTAGCTATAATAAACTGAGCATTTTTTTCTACCATTTCCTTTATCATAGATATAAATGCAAGTTGCTTCATGGGAGATAGAGGTGTCTCTGGTTCATCTAATATATATAATCCATTAGGCACAAATCTTGAATTAAATAATTCTAAAAAACTTTCTCCATGAGATTTAGTTTCTAATCCTTCTCCATATTTCTTCTTTAATTCATATAGGGAATTATTATAGGGCATTTTAGCTAAACTCTTAGATAACTCTGATCTATCGTCATATGTATTATCAATTTCCTTTAATTCTTCTTCTAACTCATTTCTTATCTCCGCTATTCTTTTAGTATATGATATAAAATCCTCTGCCCTTAAAAAAAATCCCTTTTTAGTTTTTATATTCCATATTAGTTTTAAACTTTTAGATAACTCCCTAGCTGCCTTCAAAGATTTATCATAATCAATTGAATCATCTCCGATAGTTATAGATCCAACCCCTGCTGCAATCCCTTCTATTAAAGTAGATTTACCTGTACCATTTTCTCCTACAAAAATTGTTACAGGAGTTCTAAATTCTAATATATCAAAATCCTTAAATAGTGGAATATTAAAAGGATATTTATTTGTATTCTTAGGTTTTATATATTCTACAGATTTTAAATGCATAATAGTTCTACCTTTCAATTGATTTTGTTATTCTATTTTTAATAATAACTATCCCTAATATTATTTATTCTACATGTTTATCCAAAATCCTTCCTATAATAAAATATATTTACTAATACCAATAATTTTATTTTAACTAATAAGCAATCACTCTTTAAAGAGTGATTGCTTATTAGCATACGATACTTTTATACCTTCTGGTTCAAGTATTATTAATTTCTACTTTTATCATTCAATTTTTTGCATTCTCCTATTATAATAGACTTTGCTGTTTTTTATTGATTAAATAGAGAAAAAATGCTTTATAAGTCCTTATATATGTTCATAACAAATTGCTTAAAGTGGCTTAAATAAAGTTTTTTCTCCATGTCGATTTGTTTCTTGTTATACTCCTCTTATGCTTGTTGGCAATGCATCCAATGTCAACACAGATGACGCTACCCTCTTGATTTTATGAAATATGTACCCATTACAAGGTTTACAGAATTGTGTGGAAGTATAGCAAGTAATGTAGTATAATCTTTCTGATAACACTGAAGGCTGATACTAAGCAAATTTATATTAAGCGAAGCTCAAAATAGGTTGAGCATCGATACTATCAAGGAACAAATTTCTGTTTTTAAACAAACTCACAGAGGAAGTTATGGGAATGTTTGTAAATATACTATTTTTACGAGAGGAGAGTTGTTTATGAAGGTTATTAAGAAGTTGGCAGGATTAATAGTGCTCTTGTTATTAATGTGCCTATTTTTTACAAGGTGTAAAGATAAAAAGGAATCGGAGATACCTACGGATTTCAAGCATACAAAAAATACAGAAGAATTTGAAAGCAACAGTACAATAGCCGAAGGAAAAGAATTGATTAAGCAGGAGGATTTTTCGGCAGAAGGTGAGAAGGTGTTGTTCGGTTTTCAGGTTGCTGATTCTAAAAAAATAATGTCAATCTGCACAGCAGAAGATGAAAGCTACATTGTTTACCGATTTGGTACAAGGGATAACATAGAATTAGAACTTCCGGAAGACAGGGAGAATTCCTTTAGCTATTTTAACTATTCCTACTATTTAAGAGGCGGAGGACTTGAAAATGCAGGCTTGGATTTCGACCATCTTAATTTTAGCAATGGGGACTATCAGTATCAGGTGTATAGCGAATATGAAGCAGAAACTGGTATAAGAGCTGTAGGCATTAGAGTGACTGACGAAAAAACTGGTAAAGAAACTGACATAACAGGAGATAGTAACAGTGTTATCGGCAGTATGATTCCCTTCCGTGAAATGGAAAAAATAATAGTAAATTTTGAATAATCTTTTTGCTTAGCTGAGATTTATGGTGACAGGGGCATAGAGCATTGCAGCAGGCGAATAGCGAACTTGCGTCTGGATAAGGCTGTTTGTGGGAGTGGAGCTGTTTTGCTGCTATAAAACAGCTCCGCAATAGGCCACTTTGGCTCACTGCAGTCACGAAATAGAGGGTAAAAATTCTTGCTGTATTAGGGTTTTCGATTTGTTTTGTATCGAAACTCGTCTTTCTATCTCCTGCTTTTAACACTATTTTTATAATTTCCATATCATTGAATACTCGATTTCTTTAGTATCTTGATTTTCTTTCTCTTCTTCTATTTTAAATCCATGCTTCTTATAAAAATTTATAGCTTTCAAATTCTTAGCATAAACGTCCAATTTTAGGATCGGATAATATTCCTTGCATCTTTCAATCAATTGGCTTCCTATTCCTTCTGACTGATATTCTTCTGAAACAAACAATCCTGCAATATAAGATTTATCCATAATACCTATAAATCCCTTTACTTCATCCTCTTCCTCATAAATAAGAACATTAGATTCTGGCAAAATATTTTTTACAAAATTATAATTTTCCTTCCAATAATTTGGGGAAACAAAATCATGAGTTTTCATATTCTCTTCAAGCCAAATCTTCATAACCTTGTCTATTTTAGATATTTCTAATTCTTTTATTATCATTCTCACCTCTTATTCAAAAATATTTAATCTATTAATTATTTTTATTTTTATTGTCATAATAAAATGATCAATACTTTTTTAACAGTTTTCCTAGTATACTATTTTAAAACAGAATATTAACTCCTTTTTTAAATTATTATAATTCAACTCCTTTCATCACTAAGGGTCATTTTAGTTATCTTCTTATAATTTGAAGTGCAAATAAATCATCTACTTTATCTTTCATATATACATAGGCATCTTCTATGCTTTGATTATATATATAAGGACCTAATTCTTCTATAAAAAAATCTAGTAATAACTCAGAAGCTAAATCTCCCAAATCTTCATCTCTTTCTTCTGAAAAGTAATTCATTATACGGTTTCTCATTTCTTCTTTATTTTCTTTACTGATTTTAATTCTAGTATTCAAGTTATCAACCCCTTTTTTAGCACAACTGGTATATCAAGCATTTTAAATTACTTATTGACAATTCTTAGCTGGACTATATCCTTATATATTGTGAAAGCAGCTTAAAATAGTTGTTACTATATCTAAAAAAACTACCCTCATCTATCATTTGTCTCAATTCTTTTCTACTAACCCATTTAACATCATCCACCTCTTCTTTCTGTAATATGATATCTCTTAACTCAATATCTTGTTTCACAACCCAAATATCAGTAAAATCATTTTTACGTTTATGTCTCAGAGGTTCTAGCATAGAACTACCATTAATTTCTATGCCTAGTTCCTCTTTTGTTTCTCTGCAGGCAGCTGTAATACTATCTTCTCCTTGGACTGCAGACCCTCCCGTTGTTGCCCATACTCCAGGAGCAAATTCTAAATGCTCTGGTCTTTTTTGAATCAATATCTCTCCATTGCTATTAATAATCCATATATGAACCACCAAATGGTATTCATCTACTTCTAATTTTTCTCCTCTAATAATAGTTCTACCCGTTTTATTTCCATTCTCATCTAATATGTCCCATATCTCCATTTTATCTAAGCCTCCATAAAATCTATATACATCCAATTTTGTTTTATCAAATACCTTTCTGCTCCCACCATCATAGCTTTTTCATGTATCTCTACAGGATAACCAAGGTGTTTTAAAATAGCTATAGCATTTCTAGTTGTACATGGACCTTGGCGAAGAATATAGTCAAAAACTATATCATTCTTTTCAATTATTTCTTTAAAATGATAATTTTTATATCTTTTATTAACTAGATTGGTAAACTCCAACTCACGAGTAGCAGCTGGAAACATTGTCAATATAATCCCCAAAATACCCATAGTTGCCCCTATCATATAAGTCTTTCCCTTCTACTAACTTGTTTCATACTAATGAACCATTATAGACTCCTTACCATTAATAAACATGGATTATGTTCTCCCCAAATTTCTTTAATTTCCTCTATAGGATAAAATCCTACTTTTCCATAGAATTCTCTGGTCTTTTTATAGTTCTTATCAGGATGAGTTTCCCCGAGTGTTTTAACCATTAAAAATTTATAGCCATTTTCTAAAGAATAACTCACTGCTCTTTCAACTAATTTTTTTCCTATTCCTTTATTATGATATTCTTTTAAAATACCCATCACATATATTTCTGAAGTACACTTATTGTTGAATTTTAAGCTTAAGAGTCCTATTGGTCTATCATCATCAAAAGCTACATAGAAAACTGTTTCTTTTACTTTATCTACGTATTCCATAATAGCTTCTTCTATCCCAAACCAGTCTGGCAAATGTCTAAGTACGGAATCAGTAATATTGGATTTTAATTCTTCATTATCTATAAGCTTAATAGAATAATCTTTACTACTTGCCAGCTCTTTAAGTAAAGCAACTCTACTTTCTACAATCTCTCTGTGTTGCTCCTCTGTCCATTTTGGGTTTTTATTCTTCCAAAATCTTTCACAAGGTATTTCTTCACATTCTCCACAATGTCTTAGTTTTCTATCTATTACACTACATTCATAGAAATCACAGATATCAAGTCCCACTTCATGTAACCAGCAAGCCTTCCCCTCTATAGAATGGCATCCCATACATTCCTTTTCAAACATCATACATTCACTACATATACAACCACAAGCTCCTATAACTTTAGTCATTATATTCCTCCTAAAATTAGTCCTTATATCCTAATAAACACTTCCTAAAAAAGTTCCTAAATCCATCTCCAATTTTATCTCCCTTTTCTTTTCTATCCATATCTAGATAGTATTTCTTACTGTTTTTTTCTACTGAAAGAGAGTCAAGTGGAAATCCTTGGTTTCTTCTTGGATGAGGCTTGTCTACAATTATAAACTCATCGGATGATATCTCATTACCTTGATATTCGTATATATGTTCCTCATCTAATACAAGGCAAATTGCATTTTCATATCTAGCAAATACTTGTCCCCCATTTTCTCTTGCAATACCACCATAGTATTCTATCATCTCTTCATCGGTTAACTCTTTCCCATTTACTCTTCTTACATATACTCCTGGCTGCTGTTCTTCTCTAATCCCTTTTATATATAAACCAGAGTCACAGGAGAAAACTGGCATCTTAATTTTTCTATAGTATTCTAAAGCTTTAATTCTAGCATTTTCTAATGGATTATTTCCTGTTTCATCTATATAATCATTTTTAATAGCTATTGAATTCAATCCTATTACTTCTATATCTAATTCTTTCAATGTTTTTCTCATGCTTTCAAGTTTTGCAGCGTTAGTTGTTCCATATAATATTTTCATTCTACACCTCTTATAAAAATTTCTGACTAAAGTACTCATAGGCCTCCCTTGAATCCTTGTGATATAAAGGTAATGTTTCTTTGTTTAGCTCCAGGTCTGTTAAGTAATGTAATATTGCTTTTTCCCTTGAATACTTCAGAGTTTCTCTAATCTCATTTACAAGTTTTTCATATCCTTCTTCTTTCCAACTTAACTTATCAGCTAACAACACTTCTATTTCCATATTACTTGGTTGTCTCCTTGATGTTGCATGATACCTAATTGCATTTAATATATTTTCATCCCTTATTTTAAATACAGTTTCTGCTATAATGCTTGATATTTTCTGATGTAAAATTGAAGGCATCTGCTTTTCCTCATCAGTAATTTCAATATTATTTTCCATACAAAATTCTATTATTTCATCATTGTCTACTACTCTTCCCAAATCATGACAATAACAAGCAATCTCACTTCCTTGTTCTATTGGCCCAAATTGTTTTTCAATATTATGGAGCTCTCTAACTACATCGAGGGTATGCTCATATTTATCTAATTTATCATGCATCAAAAAATATGATTCTATATCTTTCTTAAAATCACCAGTTGTTTTAAAATTTAAATATTTTTCCATTCCCAATTCCCCTTATATAAAATTAGTTAACAAATTCCTGTACCTTTTTTCCATTCTCACTTCTTTCCTTAAATTGTCCCTTAGTATACTCATCAATTGTTTTATGCCAAAATGCTTGAGCTGGTTTATTTGTCTCTATTTGAAATACTTCCCACTGACCTCTATGTAAATCAAATATTTTATTAGCTACAGCTTGTCCAATTCCTTTTCTTCTATATTTCTTCATAATAAAAAATTCTGCAATTGAAAAATAATTTTCTTCTTCTGATTCGATAAGTCTTACTAATACAAAGCCTATATACTTCCCATCTTGCTTAACCAGATATGGAAAACGATGATTTTCTTCATTCCAATAATCATCTAAGTATTCATAGGCCCTATATAAGCCATTATCTTCAACATCACATTTTACAAATTCAGAGAAATCATAGAAATAAAATTGCATTAAATTTCCTACAATATTCTTATACTCTTTTGAAGCTTTGATAATCTGAAATTCCATTCTATGTTTACCATCCTTATCTATATTTAAAAAGTTAATCGCATTTGTTTATAATATCTAGTCTTTTAAATAATTCTCCATAGTTAGCTAATTTTTCTTTATTCTCCACCTTCAGCCCCGAATTATAGAAAATGATATTACCATCCCCTTCATTTATAGCATCCATTCTTTCTAAAATTCTTTTTAAATGTTTTACTGTACCAATATTTCCATCAATTATATCAATATCTGCTGGAAGTATTTTTCTAAATATATCTTTATAGAAAGAGAAATGGGTACAGCCCAAAACTATAGTTTCATAGTTATTCAAATCATATTTAAGTAACTGTTCTTCAAGATATGGTAATACTATTTCTTCATTAAACTCAAATCCCTCTGCAAATTGAACTAATCCTGGAAGTGGTAATAAATCAACAATATGGTCATTATCTAATTTAGTAATAAGATTTTGAAGTTTTTCTTCCTTTAAGGTTAAAGCCGTTGCAGTCACTAATACTCGTTTATTTGTATTTCTATTTCTTTCAACAGCAGGTTTTACAGCAGGCTCCATTCCAATAATTGGAATACTATACTTCGCCCTTAACTCTTCAATAGCTACACTTGTAGCAGTATTACAAGCAATAACTATTGCCTTAACTCCTTGTTCTATTATAAATTCTATAGCATTAAATATATATTTTTTAACTTCATCCTTCGGTTTTGGTCCATAAGGAACATTTGATGTATCTGCGTAATATATATAATTTTCATTAGGTAACATTTTTAGTGTATCATATAATACAGTAATCCCTCCGACACCAGAGTCAAAAAAACCTATTTGCATTCCTATTCCTCCAAATAAATAAAATTTATATGCTAATCTAACATAGCTATAATTTTATTATACTACAAAATAATTAACTTATGATAAAAATACCTCGTCAAACTTTCTCATAATCTCGCTTCTAATTTCTTCATTTCTATCTACTGGATTTCTTTTTGTTCCAAAATAACTTTCTTCTATTAATATCTCAACACCATGATCCATCATGACTCTTTTCATTGCTTCAATTGTAAAACCCATACTTAAAGAATCTGGACCAGCACAAACACCGATTACAATTGACTTTATTCCTTTTGAATCTAACTGACTGCTCCAGCTACCATTTCCAAAATCAAATAATGAGAAGAGTCTATCAAGAAATATCTTCATATACGAAGTGACATTATAGTTGTAAGAAGGTGAACCTAGAATTATTCCTTCTACATCTTTAATTTTATCAATTATTGAAGATATTTCATCCTTATGATGACAAGTATTGTTCCTAATACAATACTCACACCCGTTACAGCTATTTTGCTCAATTTCACTTAGTATTACTTTATCGACCTTTCTTCCTCTTTTTTCCAACTCCTTTATGTAGTAATCCATTAGACCTTCTGTATTCTTACCACGCCTAGGACTACCCAATATAGCAATCCATTTTTTCTCCATAAAATAACCCTCCCTGTATAAAATTATTCTATTAAAACATTTAACATTTTTTCTGTATTATTTAGAAAGGCTTTCATAATTTGATAGTGCTCTGTTTCTTCATATTTCACCTTATTAAATCCATGTTTTATTTCATAAATAACTGAATCTGGATATGCCATTATTATTGGAGAATGAGTTGCAATAATAAACTGGCATCCCTGCTGAACTAATTGATGCATTCTACTAATCATGGACATTTGTCTCGAGGGAGATAATGCAGCTTCAGGCTCATCCAATATGTATAATCCTTCACCCCTAAATCTATTCATAAATAAGGAGAAAAAGGATTCACCATGTGATTGATTATGTAAGGATTTTCCACCATAATAATTTAAAAGCCCTGGACACTCTCTTTCTAATTCATCAATATTTGTTGCAACATTATAGAAACTTTCAGCTCTTAAAAAAAATCCATCCTTGGGAATCTTAGCTCCTCTTATTAACTTAAGGTATTCATATAACTCTGAGTGAGTATCATTTGACGAAAAATTAAAATTTCTTGTTCCTCCCTCAGGATTAAAACCATAGGCCACTGCAACTGCCTCTAAAATCGTTGATTTTCCTGTTCCATTCTCTCCTACTATAAACGTAACCTTAGGATGAAAATCTAAAATAGATAAACTTCTAATAGCAGGAAGGCAGAAAGGATACTCTACAAAAGAAGATATTTTATTAGAATTTAATTCAATGCTCCTTATATATTGATTAATGTTTAAATTTTTCATCTTATTCTCCTAAGTCTATATATTATTTGATTGTTAATGTATTGATTCATTTTCTATAATCTCATATTATACTATGTATTCTACATATCAAGTGAAATTCCTTCTTAAAAAGCAAAATATTATCATCTCAACCATCACAAAAATAAATAGAGAGGATAGTTTAACTATCCTCCTTATTTTATATAGTCCATTCACCATGAGCTATAGCTATTAGATACATCTTTCCATTTTCCTCTTCAAATACTAATTTTAAACTTCTCCAATCAATGCCAGCATATTGGGGATCGAATCCTTTAAAATAGAATTCTACAAAATGACTATTGGGATAAACATCTTTTATATTATCCACAGTATTACCCTCTCCTATGGATATATCATTTCCTATGATTTGAGGATTTGCAAAGTCTTTATCATAAACAAATCTTTTATAATAATCATTAAAATTCAATTTAATGGGTTCCCCTGACCCATCATAATGTCCCCATAAATATGCCTTATTATCTTCTTTAAGATTTTTTACTTCTTCCACTGTAAACACTTGACTTGATTCAGTATCTATGTGACCATAGGGACTAAATCTGAGCCCTTTTGTAGGATGAACATAGGATGATAACCTATCCATATCCTTGTTTTTAATAGAATCCATCACATCTACTACTATTGATAGCAGATTATTATTGGACATAGGTTGATTTACATTGTTCAGTTGAGATTCAAGTTCATTAATTTTATCTTCTAGCTCAGATATTTTTGTATCTTTTTCCTTTATCTTTTCTTCTAAATCTACATTTACTGAATTTTTTGGAGTACATCCAATTAAAACAATTGTAATCGCTAATATTATCAACAATATCCTATTCTTCATATCATTTCAACCTTTCATCATTTATATAACAATAGTATACGATTAATTAATATTTATATCCTCAGTCCTCATCATGGATTGAGTCTCTTGCTATATCAGAGGATCATTTATCCCTTATCAATCTACTATTATCTTATTTCTTCCTGTATTTTTAGCTTCATATAATCTCCTATCTGCTTCATAAATCATATTTTGCAATGATATGGTTTCTTTCCCAATTTCAGAAGCATCGACAATTCCACAGCTAAATGTAATCTCTACTTTTTTATCCTCATAATTAAAAAGAGATTCCTTTATTCTTTCTGAAACTCTTTTAATCACCTTTACTGAGGATGATTTGCCTATTCCCTGTAATATTAGGATAAATTCCTCTCCTCCATAACGTCCTAATACATCATAGGTTCTAATACTTGAAGCAAGTATTTCTGCAAATTCTTTTAACACAAAGTCTCCTGCTTGATGACCATAAGTATCATTTATGTTTTTAAAAAAATCTATATCAACTAATGCTAAAGAAAAATTTTCCTCCTTTTTCTTAAATAGTTCTATACTTTGACCTAATCTTTCAAATGCATATCCTCTATTATATATGTTAGTTAATGAATCTCTTATTGATGTTTGTTTTAACTTTTCCTCCAAATATTTTCTTCTAGAAACATCTTGTTTTACTCCTAAAAAATTAACTATTTTCCCATTACTGTCAGTTATAGGTGTGATTCTAGCCTCTTCATAATAGATTGTGCCATCTTTTTTCTTATTAATCAGATCTCCCTTCCAATCTTTTCCTTTAGTTATGGTATTCCACATATCTTCAAATACATTGCTAGGGGTTAGTCCACTTTTGAGAATTCTTGGGTTTTTTCCAATTACTTCTTTTAACGAATATCCTGATATCTGTTCAAAAGCCGGATTACAGTATTGAATATTTCCATCTATATCTGTCATTATAATAGTTACAGCCGCTTGTTCAATCGCTGCAATTAGCTTTAGTTTTTCCTCATCTTTTAAAAAATCAATATTACTATTTTGCCCCATAATATCTCTCCTAAATAAGTAATGCTCTCATTTACTTCCAATATACCCCATTCTATGAACTTACAACAATATATTTGTCGTTTAACTTAAAATCTATAAGTAAAATAAGGTAGATACTTACTGCTATCCACCCTAATTTATATCCCCTATAAATTTTATCTAATACATACTTTAACCTAGCTTGCTAGCATCTGGTGCAAAATAGAATACTGTTTGATGACTCTAAATAATTCGTCATCTAAATGATGATGTATAATAAAAGAATACCAACAGCATAAGGTTTTCGTTTCTCCTTTATACTCAAAAACTGAAGGATTCATACCGTCTCTGCTGTTGCACCACCCACACCCCGTGCATAAGCGGGTACGATTATTAAAATCTTCTTGAAGAAAGTCTGGCTGATTATAAATATGCGGGATTAGTCTATTTATACTTGCTAATTTAAGACTAAATCCAAATGTTTCCTTTGCTCTTGGATCAAAGCTTATAACAAGTAGGGGAGTAGATTTAGATTTTCTGCTGCCTTGATAGCTAATATTGGGATATTTGCAAATAGCCTTATAACCCTGGTTTATTAAATAGTTATGAAGTAATATTATTTTATCATATTGAATCGTTGCAATTTTTTTCAAAATTGTAGGAGCATCAATCTCATAATTAGGATTAATTGCCTTAAAATTGCACTGATAAAAATAAATGAACCCCATCTCATCCTTATGTTGCTGACATCCAACTGCTAGCTGCTTTAGTGCTGGCATCATTTTAGGATATCTAGTATTTGTAATAATTATATTTTCTTCTTCATCTATTACATGAAGTCCAACGCATTGCATACTTTTAATAAACTGTTTTTTGACTTTAGATTTTTTAACAATATTATTATATTGTTCTTTACTTAGAAGTAAATTCTGTTGATTAATTACGCCAACTTGTCCTATTGCATATAAAAACTCTAACCCATTTTTAATTTCTGTTTTTGGCTTATACCAAGCTTTAGTAACTTCTGGTCTTGATTCTTTAGGCTCAAAATCTTCATAAGCCATATCCTCTGTCGTAGGTAAATAGAAATTCTCTGGATGGTAAAATAATTCATCATATAAATCCCCAAAAAATTTATGTAAATCTTTATATGAGCCTTCTACATGTTCTTGGGTGCCATGATCAAGTCCTTCTGATACCATAGATGTATAATCCGAAAAAGCCATGCAATACTCATATGCTGCCCTCTGAGAAATATTTTGAAAGTAACCTCCATTATAACTAATTGTCATTTTATAAAACACCCTTATTTCTCAAAATAATATATTATAAGTTTGGTGCATAAAAACTTCTTTATTTTGAACCTAATATATTTTAATGTCCGTCTTATGTTCTTTCTCCCAGCAACTACTTTGATATCAATCCTTTATCATATGCATCCTCAATCATATTCTCTACGAAACTCCATAGTTCATCTGAAGATTTTTTCACTGGTTCTATTCTCTTGTAAATGTCTTCTTTAGCCACATTAAACTTTTTCCAAGTTCCACCATTATTATAATAGTTACTTAGCATTGGCTGAAGCCTATCCATAGATGCTGCAAACAATGATTCTGATGTTTTTCCATCCTCAAATTCATCCCATAGGCCTCTCAATTCTCTGCCTTTATCTTCTTCTAGCATTCCAAATATCTTTTCAGCAGCTAGATTTTCTCTTTCTTTTTTATCTTCATTTCCTACTTTATCATAGCAAAATGTATCTCCAGCGAATATTTCTACTAAATCATGAGTTAATAACATTTTTATTACCTTGCATATGTCAATCTTCTCATTAGAATATTCTCCTAAAATCATTGCCATAACAGATATATGCCAAGAATGCTGAGCATCATCTTCCCTTCTATCTTCATTAATTAAACTTGTTTGCCTTAAAATGGATTTCATCTTATCTAGTTCTACTATAAATTCTATGTCCTTTAATAATCTTTCTTTTATCATGTTCTCATCTCCTATTATCTGTTTTCTTCTTTGTTTTCATAATTGAACTAATAATTACAGCTACTAAAGGTCCTAATATAATCCCTACTGGTCCCAATATAATAGAACCTAATATAGTTGCAATAAATGTATAAAGGGGTCTAACTCCAATTTCTTTACCTACAATTTTGGGTTCTATAAATTGTCTCAAGATAACCAAAATAACATAAAGAGTTGCTAAATCTGCCCCCATATCTTTATTGCCTATAATAAAATTGATTACAGCCCAAGGTATCATAACAATACCTGCTCCAAGAACAGGAATAATATCTAATATTGCAATTCCTGCCGATATTAGAATAGGATGTTTGGCATCTATAATAGTTAGTCCTATACCTAGTATTATAAAGGTTATAATCATTAGAGTAACTTGAGCTTTCATATACCCCTTAATACCTTTTCCAGTATCATTCATTATTTGTTTCAAAAAATCTTTTTTATTATCCATTGACTACTCCCCTTAACCATTCACATTAATAATTCTATTATTTGAAATTATATCATAGCTATACTTCTTGTAAATAAAAAAGCCCTAAAATATTTAATATTTTAGAGCAATTTATAATTATACTGATTCTAATAATTCTCTTACATAGGTCGGTAACATAAATGCTCCTTGATGAATTTGAGAATTATAGTATTTAGTCTTTAAACCTAGATTCTCCCATTCCTCTGGTTTGTGATCTTTAGTTGGATTGAGTCCCTTAGATGCAAATCCAAATAGCCAATGTCCAGATGAATAGGTCGGCATATGAAATTGATATACTTCGCATACATCAAATATCTTTTTTAACTTTCCATGTGCTTTCAGCATTTCTTCCTTATATTGATCGAAGTAAGGGCTTTCGTGTTGATTAATAAGAATTCCATTTTCATTCAATGCTTTATAGCAATCCCTATAAAAGCTAGTAGTAAATAACCCTTCTCCTGGACCAATTGGGTCTGTAGAATCAACTAATATTAAATCATAAAAACTTTCTTTATCTTTTACAAATTTTATACCATCTTCAAAAAACAATGTAACTCTTTCATCTTCCAGCTTTGAGGAGGTTACAGGTAAATATTTTTGACATAATCTTACTACTCTTTCATCTATTTCTACCATATGAATTAATTCAATACTATTATATCTAGTAAGCTCTCTTACCGTACCTCCATCTCCTCCGCCTATGACTAATACCCTCTTAATATTAGGATTTACTGACATGGGTATATGAGTTATCATATCATGGTATATGAATTCGTCTTTCTCATTTACCATCATCATACCATCTAATGTAAAAAATATTCCAAAATCATAGGATTCAAAAAAATCAATTTTTTGAAAAGGTGTTTTCTCTGAATATATAGGGTCCTTAATCTTTATTGAAAATTTACAAGTATCCGTATTCCATTCATTAAACCATAAATCCATTTGTTGACCTCCTTAAAATCACTCTAGAAATTACGTCCATAATAGATTTCATACATTTCTTGATTTAATTTTTTTAATATCCTACTTTTCTCTTCATCACTCAAATCTTCCGCTTGCATCTCAAATAAATAATTATTTAATTCTAGTTCCTTTAATATCATCTTTGTATGAAATACATTTTCTTGATATACATTAACGTCAATACTGTTATATAAACTTAGGTTTTTTGGAGATATAAAATCTTGTATTGAGTTAATTTGATGATCTTTAAAATGCTTATTTCCATTTATATCTCTTGTAAATCCCCTAATTCGATAATCGCAAATTATAATATCTGAGTCAAAATTCTCAATTAGGTAATTTAGTGCATTAAGTGGTGATATTTCTCCACAAGTTGATACATCTACATCCACTCTAAATGTCATTATTCCCTTATCAGGATGACTTTCAGGATAAGTGTGAACTGTAATATGACTTTTATCCAAGTGACCTAATACATGTCTTGGTGTAGGTATTAAAGTACCAGCATTACAAGATGGATCGATTGAAACAATTGGTATAGCTTCTTCTGTAATTAGTAAATTCACACTAGCACCCTGAGGCTCATAGTCTTGCTTAGCGATGTTTAAAACATTAGCACCTATCATTTTAGTAATTTCTACGAGTATTTCTGTTAATCTGGTTGAATTATATTGTTCATCAATATATTCAATATACTTTTGTTTATCCTCTGGTGTCACAGCATAACAAACATCATAGATATTAAAACTAAGTGTCTTTGTTAGGTTATTAAAACCATATAGCATAAGCTTTTCCATTTCTTACCCCATTTCTAAATATTATATAAGGCTTTTGTCTTCATATAATTTTACTTTATTTGTCCCATTATGTCTATAGTTAATCCTTTCTATCACTACATAACCTACTCACATTATTTCTCAAACTGAATAAAATATTATGAAAAGAAATTAAGGAGGGATAAAATGTTACCATTACTGGGATGCCATAAAATACCACAAATAGTTGAATTTGTATATGACTCAATTGTAGATGAAGCCACAGCTGCTGAATTTTATGGAAGATTGTTAAGAGAAGCCCCAAATGATTTGCATAGAGAGTTTATTCGACATGCTATGGAAGATGAATTGGATCACTTGGAAAAATTTTCTAGACTTTATTGTTATCTTACAGGTTATATGCCACAATATGTCATTACCCCCACAATTTATCCAAATTACAAGGAAGGAATATTAATAGCATTAAAAGGTGAACTGGAAGCAGGCGAATTTTATAGGGATGTACAGCTTTCCACCTCCGATCAATTTGTCAGAGATACATTTTATTATGCTATGGTAGATGAACTAGAACATGCTACTCAATTTAGTACTCTTTACAATTCTCTTTAAATTTAGAAGCGTCTAGCTTACCTCTAGATGCTTTTAAAAATTTTAAATCATACTTACATAACAGATAATGGCAATGAACATTAGAATATTTTATCCATAAAATCAAGAAACTATATTACTAGGATATAAATCTTATTTTATATATGGAGGTTCTTATGGATAAATTTAAATTAACTATTCTACCAATTAGTCTAGCTATATTATTATCAACAAAATCTTATGCTATTAGTAATCCAATTTTAGATAATAAATTTACAATTGTTAATTCTGAGCCTGAATTTATGATCAATAAAAGGAATGAACGCTATGATATTCCTGAAGTATCGGGAGAAGTAAGTAATATGCCTTGGAGAAATGATAAGGAATTTTTAAAGGCTAAGGATAAATATGATACTCATACCCTTATAGCTGGTTTTTGTGCGGTTCTTAAAAATCCATTACCTGGAGAGGAATATAATGTTAGTTTAGCTAGTCAAAAAGTTAAAGGTCAGGTAATTAAATCTTCTAAAATATTTTCTCAAAATTCCGCCATAGGTCCTTATACTAAGCTTAGAGGATTTAGAGAGGGAGCCTCCTATATTGGAGGTAATATAATAATGACTGAAGGTGGAGGAGTATGTAAAATTGCCACAACTCTTTATAATCTAGCTGTATTATCTAACCTTGAAGTAATAGAAAGACATAATCACTCTATGCCAGTTAATTATGTACCTTATGGGCAGGATGCAACTGTAGCCTACGGTGTAAAAGACCTTAGATTTAAAAATACTACAGAAAATTCAATATTGATTTGGGCAGAAATGATTGGTAACAGATTGTATATGGGATTCTATGGCAGCGAAAAGCCTCCTAAAGTAATATGGAATCATGAGGTTAGTAATGTTACCACTCCTCCTGTTAAACACATTAAAAACGAAAATTTAAAACAGGGTGAGATGAAAACCATCCTAGGAGGAATGGATGGGGCAACGGTCAAATCAACTATTACTATATTCTATAATGATGAACATTACATCATAAAAAATATGGGAGTTAGCCATTATGAGCCATTACCTAAAGTGATAGAGACTAATTAATTGGGATTTTTTCAAGTCACTGGGTATAAGTATTATAATCCATGAAATGTTTTTAGGGAGGGATTAAAATGAAGGAAGACAAAAGAAGTTTGAATACTGATACAGAATATAAATCAGCAACTGGTTCATATAAAAATCATAAAGATCCTAATTTTGGATATTCTCCAACGGATGTATACTACAATACTGAAAAGAAAATACCAGATTCTGGTGTTGCAATACCGACATATGATGCAGTAGTAGAGGCAAAAGAATGGGTAGATGATATAAATAAAAAGTAGCCTAAGGGCTATTTTTTATGATAATTTTTATATATTATGCCATACTAATCCTATAGATATATGAAAGGATGATGTCATGAAAAATCCAAAAGCTTCGGATCAAGCTCAAAACAGAGATTTAAGCAATGCATCTAATATGGATAGTAGTATGGAAAACCCAAAGGCTATTGCCGAGATACTTAATCAAGCTAAAAAAATAGAAGAAAATAATTTTTCTAATATGGAGCATTTTACAAGCATAAGTATGCTGCTTAATGCCAATGACTTGGGAAGAACAAAGGATAGAGAATTATCTAAAAAATTTGATAAACTAAATAAGCAAATGGAAGATATAAATAAATTAACCTCAGATTTATTAAATGATTTATCAAGTAGACACAACTAAAATAAGACAAAGTTAACTTTGTCTTATTTTAATTAATTTCCTCAATTATTTCTTTTATTTCTAAAATATTATGGATTAAAAAATTTGAATCCTTAAGTTCACCTTCTTTTCCAAATCCATATTTACAGCCAATGAAAACTAAGTTATAGACCTTAGCAATTTCCATATCCTGATACCTATCTCCAACTACTAAAAAGTTTCCATTATATTTTGCCTTTATTGCATAAAAAATATCATATTTAGGTATAAATCCAAATTCTTCTGTACAATAGAAATCTTTAAAGTAATTATCCAAATTAAAACTTCTCCTCTGAGCCTCCATATATTCTATTTTACAATTGCTGAGAAATATTAAATTAAATCCCTTCTCTTTTAAATATTCAAGAATATCTATTGCCCCTTCATAAAGTTCGGCTTTATTTTCATTTATGCGTTGAATCATATATGAGCCTATTATATTGCTACATTTCTTCTTCTCATCTTCTGGCAATTCTGGCATAAATTCATTCCACATTTCCTTGCTGCTAAATCCAATCCATTTACTTATCTTATTATCATCCCATAATCTTTCTTGTGCATAACCTAACTCTACTAGATATTTATAGGCTTGTCTAAATCCTTGACCATATATTATTATGCTATTATGCAATGTACCATCATAATCAAATATAATATTTTTTATCTTATCCATAGTTTTAGAAGCTTTTTAACAGATTTGCCATTTCTATAGCTGATACTGCTGCATCATATCCCTTATTACCTGCTTTAGTTCCAGCTCTTTCTATAGCTTGTTCAATACTATCTGTTGTTAATACTCCAAAGATAACTGGAATTTCTGAGCTTAATGTTACGCTGGCAATACCTTTTGATACTTCAGCACAAACATAATCAAAATGCGGTGTTGATCCACGAATTACAGCACCTAAACATATTACTGCATCATATTTATTGCTGTTTGCCATTTTTTTAGCTACTAATGGAATTTCAAATGCACCTGGCACCCAAGCTACCTCAATATACTCATCCTCTACACCATGTCTCTTTAAACCATCAAGAGCACCGCCTAATAATTTTGAAACTATAAATTCATTAAATCTACCTACTACTATTCCAACTTTAATACCTTGTGCGACTAAATTTCCCTCAATTATTCTCATTCTAATTACCTCCACCTTAATATTTTAATATATGATTCATTTTCTTCTGTTTTGTTTTTAAATAAAATTCATTTACCTCGTTATGATTCATTTGAATTGGTACTCTTTCAACTATTTCAATATCATAGCCTGATAAACCATTTATTTTCCTTGGATTATTAGTCATTAACTTAAGTTTTTTAATTCCTAAGTCATTTAGTATTTGAGCTCCTATGCCATATTCACGCATATCAGGAGGAAATCCAAGTTTAATATTGGCTTCAACTGTATCAAATCCTTGATCCTGTAGAGCATAAGCCTTTAGTTTATTAATAAGTCCTATACCTCTACCCTCTTGTCTCATATATAGTAGTACTCCTCTCCCTTCTTCTGCAATTTTTTCCATTGCCGCAGCATATTGTTCCCCGCAATCACATCTTTTTGATCCTAAGGCGTCTCCAGTAAGGCACTCTGAGTGAATTCTTGCTAGAACTGGTTCACCAGTTGTTATATCACCCTTTACTAGGGCTACGTGGTGTTCACCATTTATCTTATTTATGAATCCATATATTTTAAAATCTCCATATTTTGTTGGCATTTTTGTTTCAACAACTCTTTCAATTAATTTCTCCTTATGTCTTCTATAAGAAATTAAATCAGCGATTGTTATAATTTTTAGTCTATGCTCCTGCGCAAATACCATGAGTTCTGGAGTCCTTGACATAGTGCCATTATCATTCATTATTTCACAAATTACTCCAGCTGGCTTTAATCCCGCTAGCTTCGCTAAATCTACTCCTGCTTCTGTATGACCTGTTCGTCTTAGGACCCCACCTTCTCTTGCCTTTAGCGGAAAAATATGTCCTGGCCTTCTAAAATCATCTTTCTTTGAACTTTCATCTAATACTTTTTGTATCGTTAGAGCCCTTTCATGAGCTGAAATTCCTGTAGTAGTATCTACATGGTCTATAGATACTGTAAAGGCGGTTTCATGATTGTCAGTATTATTCTCAACCATAGGTTGAATTTCAAGTTCTTTTATTCTTTGTTCATCTAAAGGCATACATATAAGCCCACGCCCATACTTAGCCATAAAATTTATATCCTCTGGTGTAGTTTTTTCAGCTGCCATTAATAAATCCCCTTCATTTTCCCTATCAGGATCATCAACTACTATTATCATTTTTCCTGCTTTAATATCTTCAATAGCTTCATCAATGCTATTAAATTCAAACATCTTAATCCCTCCTTAAATGAATCCATTAATCTCTAGGAAATCCTCATTTACTCTGCTATTAACTACCTTATCTTGTTTCTGTAGACCCAATAATTTTTCAACATACTTACCTATAAGGTCACATTCTAGATTTACTTTGTCACCTCGTATTTTGTCTAGGAGTGTTGTATTTATACTAGTATGTGGGATTATAGAAACCTTAAATACATATTCATCTACATATGCTACAGTTAAGCTAATTCCATCAATTGCAATAGAACCTTTTTCAATTATATATCTAAGTATGTCTGGTGAAGCCTTTATAGTAATCCAAGTAGTATTATCTTCTTTTTCTCTTGAGATTATTTCTCCTACTCCATCTATATGACCACTTACTAAATGTCCTCCTAGCCTTTTATCTAGGGCCAATGCTCTTTCCAAATTTACATAACTCCCTATTTTGAGAACTCCTAGATTACTTCTTCTTAGGGTCTCAACCATAACATCAGCCTCAAAGCTATTGTTGTTTATCTTTGTAACTGTTAAGCATACTCCATTGGTGCAAATACTATCTCCTATGAAAGTTTTGTCTAGAACCAAAGATCCGGAGATTGTAAGTGTGAATGATTTCTCTCCTCTTCTTATCCCTTGAACTTTACCTATTTCTTCTACTATTCCTGTAAACATTTTAAATCACCGCCTTATATAACCTTCTATCAATATATCTTCACCTATAGTTCTATAACTTACCCTATGAAGTTGAAATGCGTTTATTAAGTACTCAACTCCACTACCGCCCACTGGTGTTTTTGATTTGTCTCCTCCGATTATCTTTGGAGCAATATAGACTTGGACCTTATCAACTATAGATTGTTCAAGAGCAGAGAAGTTAAGAGTAGAACCTCCCTCAAGAAATATACTATCAATATTTTCCATAGCTAGCTTTGACATAAGGTCTTGTAAATCTACCTTTCCTTCTAGACTTTCAGTAATTAATACCTTAACCCCTTTGTCTTCAATTTCAATTTTCTTTCTTATATCTGCCTGAGGCGTCGTAGCTATTATGGTTTTTGCTATATGCTGCTTACCTAAAACCTTAGAATCTATAGGTATCCTAAGACTACTGTCTACTATTATTCTTACAGGGTTATTACCATTTTCAATCCTACAAGTTAATTTTGGATTATCCATTATTACAGTATTCACGCCTACCATAATTCCTGCCACTTGATCCCTAAGGCGATGTACATTATTTCTCGACTCAGAACAGGTGATCCACTTTGACTCACCTATCTTAGTTGCAATCTTCCCATCTAAGGACATGGCTGTTTTCATTATGACAAAGGGCTTTCTTTCTACTATATATTTCATAAATATTTCGTTTAACTCTCTACATTCCTTTTGTAAGATTCCTGTTGTAACCTCTATACCTGCATCTATGAGCTTTTGAACTCCTCTACCTGAAACTAAAGGATTAGGGTCAAGTGAACCAATGAAAACCCTATTGATTTTTTTATCAATTATTTTATCTACACATGGTGGGGTTTTTCCGTAATGAGAGCATGGTTCTAGTGTTACATAAAGAGTAGCTCCCTCTACATCTTCAGTTGCATTTTGGAAAGCCTTTACTTCTGCATGTGCTTCGCCATAGCACTCATGATATCCTTTACCTATTACTTTATTTTCTTTTACTATAATTGCACCTACCATAGGATTGGGATTGACCTTTCCTCTACCCTTTTCAGCTAATTCTAGTGCTAACTTCATGTATTTCTCGTGCATAAAACACCTCCTATTCATACTAACTGAAACAAATTTCTAATATAAAAGCCCTGATTACAAAAATCAGGGCTTTTATATTAGGAATAACTAATATTCTTAATATAATCTTAATAAAAATGGCTCTGAAATATATAATATTTCAGAGCCTAGTACACTAAAAATTGATAGTATTGATTTACTAAGATTCATATTGTTCTTCTTTCATCCAGACTTTACTGTCGGCTTCGGAGTTTCACCGAATCATGCCTATCTAAGGCTCGCGGGCTATACCGCCGGTAGGGAATTGCACCCTGCCCTGAAGAATTATTTAGTTTTCAAGGTCATTATATAAGATTTATTTTATTATGTCAACAAATAATTAAAGTGATGGTCCCCATCACTTTAATCTATTATGCAACTCTATTATTTTATTAGAATCTTTGTAATTTATTATGAAATACGCTTTTTTCGTCTTAATGATTATATATGGTGATTTGTTTTCATGAATTCTTGGTATAAGGAAATACTACTTAAAATATCTAATACCAATTCCTGCAAAACCAAACAATACAACTAATAGATGCAATATATACATATTACTCTCTCTATTCAACTAATAATAATATCACTATAATCATTACAAAAGGTAAAATCATAAAAAACATTCCAAAAGGTCTTCCTGCATTTACAGTCCATCCTATTCCTATTCTCTTTTCTACAAATATCGAGGAATCATCTGGATTATAATAAATTGTATTTCCCAATTTCCATAGCCTATCATCATCGATATCATATCCTTTGGAAGTGTTTTCCTCTTCTTTTAATTTTATCCTATCTCCACCTTGCCCCAATACTATGCTCAATGTTATAGACCCTATTATTATAATTCCATAGATTGTAAAACTGTAAATATTAAATAATTTCATATTTGAGAATAATCCTAATGTCATCATATTTAAAGCTGTAAATAAAATCTCTATTAAAGTTAGTGTAACAATAAAATAAATAGACCATGCCTTTCTGAATATAATATTCTTTTTTAAAGAAATTTCAGGATCATTAGGATTTATTTGCTGCTTCGATCTTATCATAAAATAATAGGATATATATACTATTACGGCCATCAATGCTTGTGTAAGAGGCATTAATAATGCAGCAAACATAGATTTATTCATATATCCATCTACATTTCCATTAAGGTCCCAATGAGTTGGAATCTTCTCTGGTAAAGATGGATACATAATTAAAGATAATACTGTACTTATTAATATCATAATTACTGGGACTAAAAACCATCCTTGAGATACAGTACTGTTTTTCGCCCTATCTCTACTAAACTTAGTATCTATAACAACTACTCTTCCTTTCAGCTTATCCCATTCTTTTTCTTTCTTTAGTTCTTTTGACTTTTTATTCCATCTTATATATATTAAAAAAAGTATTCCTATATAAAGAAATACAGACAATGTAAATATATGAATATTATCTATATAATATATTAAAAGAGAAATGATAACCAAAACAGGTATTCCAACAATAAGATTTTCCCTTTTAAATCCCTTAATAATGTTCTTAACCTCATCTGTTTCCATCTTTTCTTCTGGTATTTTCACTCCAAGAAGTATATTTTTTCTTGTTATTCTAGGCATTAATATTTGCATTATAAGCAATATCAATAATACAACTGAATTAAATAATACCATAACTATCCTCTCAGACATGCTGTCACCCCCATACTATCTATCTTCTTTATCTTTCAGTTTGTCATAAAATCCACTACAAAGTTTTAAAAATTCATCTTTTTGGATTCCTCTATTTTTACTATCTGCTATTAAATAGTCTAATTCATTTTGAAGTATATTCATATAATCATCATTGACCTCTGGTAATCTATCCTTTATCATAGCCCCTTTTCTTCTATCAATAATCAAATATCCTTCATTTTTTAATATATTATATGTCTTATTTACAGTGTGAAGATTGATTCCAATATCTCCACCTAATTGCCTGACTGAAGGGAGCTCTTCTCCCAATTCTACTTCACCAGTCGCTATGCCTATTATAATCTGCCGTCTTAGCTGTTCATATATTGGCATTTCTGACTCAAAGTCTATTTTAAGTAACATAGTTTTTCATCCTCTCAAATTGTTATATATATTATATAACGATTCTTTTACCAATACAAGAAAAAACCTCTTGAGCTAATCAAGAGGATAATTTCTATAAAAATCTACTCTCTCCTCTAAAGTAGGATGAGTATAATACCATATCTTAAATATATTACTTGGTCTAGGTAATCCTAAACTCTCCTTATATAATTTTTCCATGGCAGATATAGCTGATTCTCTGTCTCTTGTAAGCATTATTTCATAGGTATCTGCTTCAATTTCCATCTCCCTTGAGAGATAATTTGTAATTGGCGACCCAATAAAAGAATAAAAATTAAGAACCAAAATTAAAAGTGGTATTGCTGCTATATCATGAAGTTTTCTAATACCAAAGGTTCCATTTGATAAGTTGAGTATCCAAGTAGCAGTAATATAAACTAAAAATAGTAATAATACAGTACCTAAGCTGCTAAAAATAATATTCTTCCAAATATGCCCTTTCACATAATGACCTATTTCATGAGCCGTTATACTAAGAACCTCTTTTTCCTCTAGATTATTGATAGTCGTATCCCAGAGAACTATTCTTTTTGAATGAAATATCCCGGTCATATAGGCATTCATAGTTTTAGTATCTCTACTCTTATCTACCTTATATATTTTTGCATCTTGTATATTTGCCTCTTGAAGTAGTTCCGTTATTTGTCTTCCTAATTTTTCATTTTCCATGGAGGTATATTTATTGAATATAGGATCTATAACAAAAGGAGAAATAAATACCATAAATATAATAACAGGTATAGCTAAAAATGATAGTTGTAACCACCAAATCTTAGGACTTCTATACATAAGATAAAATGGAATAAATATGAAAAATGAAATAACTAAATCGTTTATCAAAAAACTTTTTAGGGCAACCTCAATCCATCTTCCAAAGGTCTGATTAGATAGCCCATATTTATGCTTTAAGTAGAAAGAACTATAATAATCTAAAGGAAGATTTACTAAAAACATTATGGTAAAAAAAATAATTCCATATAGTAATCCTGTGAAAAATAAGGATCTATTATTATCTACATAATACCTTATTCTATAGGATAATCTAGATGTCAAAAATAATAAAGGTATAAGGAATTGAAGAACTAACCTAATGGCCCATACTTTTAAGCTATCCTTTCTGAGATTATAAGCATTCTCAGGCAAATCTGGATATTCTGTTCTTATTTTATTCATATTTATATATTCACTAACTAAAACACCCCCAATAAAAGCTAATAAAAATATAAAAAATAAAATAATTATCAACTTTAGTTTACTATTCATAATATCACCCCTATCAGTATCTTTATCCTTTAATAATAGTTATTCTAAATTACTCTAGTTTATGATTCCTTAATTGTCAAACTCTTTTCTTTGAATTTGACCCCATTCATTTTGTTTTCTTTTATAACCTACAAATGCTTTTGCTCTCCACCATGTAGTCAACTGTCTATATCCAAAATTTTCAACAATTGCATAAAATACCATCTTTAAATAATCCCCTACCCTATTATATTTCATAAAATTATACTCTTCTAACATAACTGAAGCTAAAGACAAAAATACTCCATATAGTACTGAAATTATGAAAAATATAATTGCAAACTCATAGCTTAATAATCCTAAGAAATATGATGCAATAACCGTTACATATCCCAATACTTCAATAATAGGACCTATCATTTCAACTAGCCAATAATATGGTATAGCTAAAATACCTATAAATCCAAACCTTGGATTTAAAAACATATCTTTATGATTAATCAAAGAATCAATTAAACCTCTATGCCATCTAATCCTTTGAATTTTTAGAGAATTAAAGCTTTCAGGCGCTTGAGTCCAACATACAGGATCAGGTACAAATACTATATCATAATCTATTTTTTCTTCTTTCAAATACTTATGGACTTTTATAACAAGCTCCATGTCTTCACCTATGGTATTTTCAGCATAACCGCCAACCTTCAAAACTATATCTTTTTTAAATACCCCAAATGCTCCAGAAACTATCAGCAAACTATTTAGCTCAGACCAACCCATTCTTCCAAATAGAAATGCTCTTAAATATTCTACGGTTTGTAATATTGCTATAGGTTTTTTAGACAAGGAAACCTCCTGTATAAATCCACTATTTATCTTTGATCCATTTACTACTCTAACAATTCCACCAGTAGCAACTACTCTATCGGGTTCATCTATAAAAGGTCTAACCACCTTTATTAAAGAGTTTTTTTCTAATATGGAATCTGCATCTATTGCTGTAAATAAAGGATATTTACATATATTAATACCTACATTTAATGCATCTGCCTTTCCACCATTTTCTTTATCAACCACTGTTAAATTGGGTACTCTAGAAGACAAATAAATCCCTCTAACTTCTTTTGTGTTTATATTTTTTCTATATGGACTATCTAGTTTTTTTAAATCAAAAGCTTTTCTAAGTGTATCCAATGTATTATCTTTTGAACCATCGTTTATAACAACTATTTCAAACTTATTATATTCTATACTTAATAGGGACTCTATATTATCTACTATAGTTTTTTCTTCATTACAGCATGGAACAAGTATAGATACTGGTGGTACATAAATAGACGCTATCATCTGATAGTATGGCCAGTTCTGTAACTTATATCTATATTTTCTTATTCCTCTTACAGCTAATAATATTAATATAGTGTTAAAGATATTTATGAATATAAAATAATATAACGCAAAATTATTATAACCTAAAATTAAATTTGTAATGATTATCCTAAGATTCAACTAAAGCTCCCCCATTTATTGATTTCTCATAACTAACTATATTATTAAAAATATAATCATACTTTACATATGCTTTGATTCTATCAAATAAGCTATATAGTTCGATTTCTCTTTGAAGTATACCCCAAGCCCTATCTTTTGCAAATTTATCAGAGCTATATAACATTTCTGAAAGTGCAACTACACCATTTTCTCCTAACCTTAATAAACTCTCAGACGAATTAAACCTAACAAACCAATTCAAATCTTCTACCATCTTTTTTAAAATCATAATTTCTTCATGCCCGCAATCATTATATTCACCAAGTGCCTTTGCAAGAAATGCTCTTACTTCCCATTCATCATCATCTTTTAACATTTTTATATCAGATATAATATCTTTACAATCTAAATAACCAATTTCAATAACAGCCTTAAGTCCTGATATCTTTAATTCCTTTTCGCTAGAGCTAATTGCTTGTCCAATATAAGGAAATACTCTTTTATCCTTTCTATTACCTAAAGCTTCTAAAGCCAATACCCTCTTAAAAATATCTGTACCTTCTAAGTATTCTTTCATTTTCGGATAAATATCTTCTTCATATATGAGAGATATCAAACCTAGGATTCTAGACTTCATGATAAAATCATCAACTCTTAATATATCAATTATTATGTCTATATAATCAATTCCACCTACTAGTATTAATGCTCTACATATAACATAGGATAATTCTTTGTTTGACCTATCTATATTATTTATGAGCTCCTTTGCAGCCTCTTTAGCTCCTATTTCTCCCAGAAAATATGCTGCAATTGCCTTTCTTGCCTCTGAACCATTATTCAAATACTCCATCTCAATTTTTACTAGTCCAACTTCTCTAGCAATTTCTAATAATCTATCTTGTTGATTCTTATTACTTCTATTAAGAGATTCTAATAAAACTGATTTAAAAATTAAAAGTTCTCTTCTTGTACTTATCTCTGGAATATCTTCTATATTATTTGATATGAAGTCCTCAATAATGTTTTCATAATATCTTCTACTCTTTTCATCCTTTTTTCCTATCTTCTTATCTAGAATCTTATGTATAAGTAAAAATATAAACATTATTATATTTAATAACAATAATGTATATACTCCATAGATCACAAATTGAATTTTAAAATTCATAATATTCATCCCCTTATGTGATATAATGTAGTTAAAATATAACTCATTATATATTCCCTTTAATAATATTTCAAAACAGAATAATTATCAAGTTTGTAAAAGGGTATATATTAAAAAAATTAGCAAAGAGGGGATGCTTTATGAGGAAAAAATCTATTATTTTAATTAGTATCTTTATTTTACTACTTATCTTTTCTTTTAAATATCTTAAAAAACAGCCATCTGAAGTATATTTAAATAATGGAGTTAATTTCTCTAGTAAAGTAAGTGGAAATAGATTCCAAGTGTTAAAAGATGGAGAATGGCAAGATATACTTATCAAAGGTGTAAATATCGGAATGACAAGACCTGGAAAATGGCCTGGAGAAGCTGGAATATCTAAAGAAGAATATTCTAGATGGTTTCAAGCTATTGGAGAGATGAATGCCAATGCTATCCGTACATATACCATCCATCCCCCGGAATTTTATAAAGAATTGAAGAGGTATAATGAGAAACATGAAAATAAAGTTTACTTATTTCAAGGAGTTTGGATAGATGAGGAACCATTAGAAGAGACATTAGATGCATTTAAATTAGATAATATGCTACCCTTTAAAGAAGAGATAAATAGAATTGTAGATGTAGTTCATGGAAATATAACTTTACCAGAAAGACCTGGACATGCCAGTGGGAAATATACTGCCGATGTATCTCCTTATGTAATCGGATGGATTTTAGGAATAGAATGGTATCCATATATGGTAGATAACATGAATTCTACTAGAATGGACAAAGGAGATTATGATGGAAATTTTGTATATACAGAAGGTGCAAAACCTTTCGAAAATTGGTTAGCTGATATAATGGATCATACTCTAACATATGAAATGGAAAAGTATAAATGGCAAAGGCCTGTTAGCTTTACAAATTGGGTAAGTACAGATATGTTAAAACAGTCTTATGAACCTTTGGAACAAGAAGATATGGCTAGTATAAATCCCAATGTAATTAAACTTAAAAATATAGAAACTGGATATTTTGCTTCTTATCACGTATATCCTTATTATCCAGACTTCTTAAACTTTGATCCAAAGTATACTAAACATATAGATCATAGAGGCAAAGCAAATAATTATGCTGGTTATTTGCAAGATCTTATCAAAGCCCATGAAATACCTGTTTTAATAGCTGAATTTGGTATTCCCAGCTCTAGGGGTATGACTCATGTAAATGTTCACGGCTGGAATCAAGGCTTTATCTCAGAAGAAGAACAAGGAAATATAGTAGCAAATCTATTTGAAGACATTGTCCATGAGGGCTATCTAGGTGGAATTATATTTACTTGGCAAGATGAATGGTTTAAAAGAACTTGGAATACAATGGATTTTGATAATCCTGATAGAAGACCTTACTGGTCCAATGCTCAAACCTGTGAACAACAGTTTGGCCTCTTAAGCTTCGACAGACATAAGGTCAGAGTTGATGGAGATATGAAGGATTGGAAAAAGAATAAAGCCAAGCCAATCTATACTTCTGATAAAAAAAATACTGATAAAATCAAAAACGTCTATATGGATCACGACGAGAGATATGTTTATTTTGCCATAGAATATAAGGATTTAACCTCTACTTCCCTAGATACGTTGATTTTCTTAGATACAAATCCTGAACAAGGTAATACAACAAATCCTTACAATAAAAACATCTTAATGGAAAGTGGCTCGGAATTTATAATCCAAATTAAGGACATAGATGATTCAAGAGTTGTAGTAGATAGCTATTATGATTCCTATTATTATCAATATGGGAAATTATTAAATATGTTACCAAGTAACCCTTTATTTGAAAATAAAGATAATGGGTTATATAATCCTATAAAACTAGCTTTAAATAAGGAAATAGTTATACCAAAAACAAAACAAAAAATACCATTCAATGATTATGAAACAGGACTATTAAGACATGGTAATGGGAATCCCCATTCACAGGATTACGATTCTCTTGCAGATTATTATGTAAATAAAAAAGAGAATTTAATTGAAATAAGAATCCCTTGGCTTCTTATAGGCTTCACAGATCCTAGTACTAAAGAGATTATAGGTGATATATATGTAGACGGATTGGAATCAAGAAAGAATATTGATGGAATTAAAGTCGCTGTGGCTACATTTGATACAAAAAAACCTGAGTTCCTTGATTCTTTTCCTAGATTAAAGAATGGAAAGATACCTAGTAATGAAATATATCTATATACTTGGGATGAATGGAATGAGCCTATTGTGGAAGAAAGACTTAAAAGATCATATTATATATTGAAAGATAAATTTAGTAAATTTGAAAAATAACTTTCCTCCTACCAAATTCCCCCATTTTTGTAAAACATTGAAAGTTTTTGTATTTTTATATATAATGAAAATATCATATCAAAAAGGGGTGTTTTCATTGTATAAAATCGAAGTTAATGAAAGTAAAAAAGCATTTATTGTAATAGTAGATGGATTTATACAAGAGGAAGAAGGAATGCAATTCCTAACAGACTATAAAAGTAATGTTTCTAAAGTAAATCCTAAGGAGTATTCTATGATTATAGGCGGAGAAAATTTAGTTGTTTCAAAGCAAGAAATGCTTCCAGTTTTAGGGCAAGCTATTTCCATGTACATGGATACTGGATTTAAAAAATACTTTGGAACTTATCCTAAGTCAGCTATAGCAAAAGTTCAACTTTCTAAAATTGTAAAGGAAAAAAACTTTGATGTAACATTCAAAGATTCTGTAAGCGAAATACTTGAAATCCTTTAAAAAAATTCCTCCATACGGAGGAATTTTTATGCTCTATATAGTAAAGCTGTCATTGAATACCCTATACCAACTGTACAAAATATAATATAATCTGAGTCATTAATCCTGTTTAGATTATAAGCCTCATTTAATGCAAAAATGGGACTTGCTGATCCAGTATATCCATATTTATCTGCAATAAATGTATATTTATCTTTAGGATTCTTTACTTCTAATAGTCCCAGTGTATTCTCTATATCTTTTAAAGAAAATTGAGAAAATATAAAATGACTAATATCACCAACTTCTAGACCATTTCTTTTTACTAGCTCTTTTATTAAATAACTCCATTTTTCTGTAAAGAAGCTAACATCATGAGAAATAAACAAAGCTTTCTTATCCTCTACATCAATATCTTCATTTAATATATTACTCATTCCACATACTGGAAGACGCATTTTATCATTAAGAAAAGATTCTGTTAAATATATAGAATCTATTATTCCACTATTATCTTTCACCTCTTCTTTTCTAAGGATTAAGCATGCTGCCCCATCCCCAGATGTAGCTCTTATTACTGCATCATCTTCTCTTGAGAAGAAATTCATCATTTGTCCTCCTAAGATAATAGTTGTTTCTATATCTTTTGAGGCCATCATATATTTTCCTGCATAATCCATTGCACTAACCATAGATAAGCAGTTATTATTAAAATCAAAAATATTATTTGCATTTACTGTTCCTAATTTACTATGTAAAATTAGTGAATTTGAAGGAGCTAAATATTCAGGATTATCAGAAGCAAAAATTAACATATCAATATCTTCCGGTTGTATACCTGCTTTTTTAATAGCTTGCTGTCCTGCTATAACACACATTTCTATAATATTCTCATTCTTTGTTTTATAAAGCTGATTTCTTCCTAGAGTCTCCATCAATCCTCTAACATCAATTCCTTTGGAATCAAAATTCTCTAATATCTCTTCTTTTGTAATCTTATTTTCTGGATGATAGATTGAACTTGATAAAATTTTTATGCCTTTCATTAAATGTCCTCCTTAGAATCTATTTATCTGCTATTTTTAATTTTACCACATTTTTCCTGGAACGTACTAGTGTCTTTAGTCCTATAGAAAAATCTAATACTTATCATAAAAAAATAGCCAATAAACTGACCATTCTTTTAGTTAGTCTATTGGCTATTTCTAATATCAAATTTCTTTTATAGATCTATTTTCTTTTCTATTAAATATCCTGTAGTTAAAAAAGCACCTATGCTAATTACTATCAATGATAAAACACCAAATATATTTATATATGCATCAAAATTATTTCCAAATACTATCACTTGACCCATAGTAACGTTTGATAAAAAGTTTAATTCATAAGAATGGAATATCTTAAAACTATCTAAACTCAAGAAATATGGAATCGCTTCACTAACACTGTACATTAAATAACTAGATAGAGAACTTAATATTATAAATATTATAAACCATAGTCCACCAATTTTCTTGTTTCTTACACTTACACGACTTAAAGCCATTGAAAAATAAATTAAAATTAAAGTCATTATAGCTGATAACCCAGACACTATTGCTACAGATAAAAAACTTGAATTTATCATTCTAATTGCTTCTTTTATAAAATTCATAACTTCTGCCCACTGAGGACCATAAAGAATCATAGCAAATAATAAATTATATAAAACTATTGAAACACCTAAGGTTGTAAACCAAATAATTGCTACTACTAGCTTTGCTCCTAATATTTTATTACCTGTAAGGGGCAATGTAAATGTTAAATATCCTCTATCTTCGTATAATTCTTTTCTAAAAGAACCTATAATCTGAAAAAATGCAGTTAGAAAAGCTCCAAATATGACTAACATAGATATAACTAACATAAATGCTCCAAAACCTGTAATATCATTTCCAGAACCCATCATCTCAAACTTTATTTGCCTAGATATATTGAGTTGTATAATAGTTGAAGCAATTAATACTATTGCTATTATACCTAATATAAATTTATAACTTCCTTTTATTTCATATTTCATATATTTTCTCATTTTATCCCTCCTATTCTCCAAATATTTCTTTATAAAGGTCATCTATTTGCATACCTTTTTCTTCTCTTAAAGTTTCAGCATTACCTTCTAAATAAACTTCTCCTTCTCTCAGAAACACCACATCATCAAAAATATTTTCCATATCTCTAACTAAATGAGTGGTAATAAGCATTGTACTTTCTTCATTATAATTCTTTATTATTGCATCGAGTATCTGATCTCTAGCCACTGGGTCTACTCCTGCAATAGGTTCATCTAACACATATACTTTAGCATTTCTTGATAAGACTAAAGTAAGATTTAGTTTTTCTGTCATCCCTTTAGAAAGGGAATTTATCTTCATATTTCTATCTAATTTCATAAATTTTAATAATTCATAAGCTTTATTTTCATCAAAATCTTTATAAAAGTCTTTATAAAAATTAATAGCTTCTTGTATATTCATCCAGTTGTATAGAAAATTTCTATCTGGTAAATAGGATACTATGGATTTCGTATAGACTCCTGGTCTCTTTCCATCTATTAGTATCTCACCTTTAGATTCTCGAAGTATGCCTGTAATAATTTTTATCATAGTGGTTTTTCCGCTACCGTTAGGTCCTAGTATCCCAACAACTTTTCCTTTTTTAATATCTAAAGATACATTATTTAATGCTTTTTTATTAAAATAGGATTTAGTAAGTCCTTTGATTTCTATAATATTTTCCATTATTTCGCCTCCCTTGCACTTTCATTAATTAACTCTATAATTTCCTCTGGAGTAAATCCTAAGGATTTCATATCTGTAATAAAAGATTTTATCACATTTGACGCCATATTTCTTTTTAAATCTTTTATTACTCCTTTGTCCTCTATAACAAATGTCCCCATACCTCTTTGCGTAAATACTAGATTTTCTCTTTCAAGTTCTTGATAAGATCTCTGTATAGTATTCGGATTTACTTTAAGTTCTGTAGATAATTCTCTAACTGATGGCAATTTGTCTCCCCCCTTTAATTCCCCTACTACTATTCTCTTTTTAATCAAATTCATAATCTGAGTATAAATTGGTAAATTATCATTAAATATCATTTATTTCACCCCACTCATTATTGTCTTAGTGTATTAATTACATAGTACACTAAGTTTCTTTATATGTCAAGAGTTATTTATTATAATTTTATGATTCCCCTAGCAACAAAAAAACAAGCCTCTTTAGGCTTATTTTATATCCATTCCACCAAACATAACAAAACATTTAATTTTCAATAAGGGTGCATCTGGGTCTCCATTATATCTTGTTTTATTACTCCATCCTCCTAGTAAAGGAAAGCCTGTTACTTCAACTCTCCAGCCATCTGGTACAAAAATTTCTACTCCTGCCATAATAGCATTTACTTCTATATAAGCCTCATTGTTATAAAGATTTGCCCCTCTTAGATCTATATCAATACCACCCATTACAGCAGTAGCTCTGCCTCCCTTAAACTCTTGTGATTGATTATTGGTTTCTATCCCAGACATCATTACAAAGGCATCAATGGTATCTTCTAATGTTATATTTCTGTTTGAACTCCATGAATTATGACTAGATTCGCTTGAATCATCACCAGTTGTGATTTCTACAAATCCACTTCTGGAAAAAATAATTTTTAGTCCTACTAAAATTAATACAATAGGACCTATTAATCTATAAAGATTTACATCTACCAAATCTAATCTATCAATTTGAATCATTGCACCTATAATTATCATTATTGTATTACCAAATTTAGATGATTTTCTATCTAAAAATCCTAATAAGCCTACTAAAATTAATATACTAGGCCAATAAAGACTAAATATCTCACCAAAAGAGATAATAGCAAACTGATCTAACAAAAACCCTGCACCAATTAATATTAGAATAATACCCCAAAAATACTTACCATTCATTTTATAACCCCCTTTTTTTAGTGAATAATTAATAACTAAAAGTGAATAGTTAGAAAAGCTAAAAGACCTCAAATCATTACCTAAGACTATTCACTTTTCACTATTCACTGATTTTTTTTGATTTCTCTGCACATACCCTCATTGCTTCAATAATTGCAGACCTAAACCCCATCTCCTCTAATTTGGCTACTGCTTCTATTGTTGTTCCCTTAGGAGAGCATACATTATCTTTTAATTCACCAGGGTGAATTTCTGTATCTAAGACCATCTTAGCTGCACCAAATATCGCTTGAGCTGCCATCTTATATGCTTGTTTCCTTGGTATACCTTGCAGTACTCCTCCATCAGCCATGGCTTCTACCATCATATATACATATGCAGGAGAAGAACCACAAAGAGCAGTGAATCCATCCATTAAGTTTTCATCCAGAATCTCAGCTCTTCCAAAACTATTAAATATACTTATAATTTCTTCCCTCATTCCCTCATCTATTATTCTATCATCAAAGGATAAAGCTGTTACTCCTTCTCCTACCATGGCTGGGGTATTAGGCATAGCTTTAACTACTAATATGTTTTTACCCAAATACTTCTTCATATAATCTATGCTAATACCTGCCGCTATAGTAATAACTATAGCTCTTTCCTTTATCTCATTCTTTATTTCTTCCAATACTAATTCATGCATATAAGGCTTTACTGCTAATATTAAATAATCCGATTCTCTAGCAACTTTTTTATTATCTAAAGTAATATTAATTCCGTAATCCTTTTCTACTTTTTCTAAAGTTTCTTTGGTTTTCGCTGACGCTATTATTTTTTCTGGTGCAATTAAATTTGATCTTATCAGCCCTCCTATCATTGACTTTGCCATATTACCGCATCCTACAAATCCAATAATTTTATTCATTCTATAATACCTCCGTAAATTCACTATTTACTATCTTTTTCTACTAATATATCATATTTTTAGTAAATTTAGTAAAAAAATAAACCTATGGCTCATTTTTTATTAAGTCCTATTAGTTTGTAAAGCCATTGACAAGGTTGTCTGTTTGTGAATATAATAACTTATAGGATATTCTATTTTAACAAGGCTAATAGAAAGTTTTTCCTTTTCAATGAGGTGATTTTATGAATAAGATAAAACCTTTATCTATATTTCTAATTATATTAGCTATTGTTGTACTCAGTTTCAACATTAAATATATCACGTTCAACAATAAATACTTGTCTGAAATAAAATCCCAATTTAACAATTTTCTTTATAAATATAATGATTTCACCGATGAACTACCTGTAATAATTCATAAAAATGATAATAATCCCTGTGAATATCTATCTTCTATAGATAAAAATAAAGCAGTTGAAGATATAGAATACTTATTTAGCTTGTTAAAATTTGGTTATTCAGGCTATGAATTTTTTGGAGGAGATAGTACCTTCATTCCTGCTAAAGAAAATATTCTTTGGTCTGTAATAGCTCTAGATGGTGATGATGTATGCGTAGACAAGTTTCTAGATATTATCTATTCAGAACTTAATTTCATACAAGATGCTCATTTTGACATAGGAAATTATAATCTATGTAATTATACTAAATATTATAGTAGCAGAAAATTTACATTTCATAAGGATGGTATTGGTTTTTATACTATTATAGGTGATGAATTATTTTATCTTAAAAATATCAATGACAAAGAACCTTGAGATTATATTAAAAAATCCTTGGACGAGGATGGTAATATGGTATATAAACTTGGAATTCTATCTGATACAAATGATGTCTCAATACCCCTACAACTTCTATTGGAATCTAATGGACATACAAGAAAAGAAAATGTAAGTCTATTTGAATATCTGCCAGTACATAAAAATAAGACTAATAGCTATAGATATTATGAAATAGATAATATTCCTATATTGGAAATAAATTGTTTATGTAGGGTTACTCCTGAAGATAATACTATTGAGGATTTTATAGAAGATAGTAAGAAGTTAAAAGAAAAGAATAATATAATTATAGATTTACGAAATAACAATGGTGGCAGCATAATTAATATGGAAAAATGGTATGAAGGCTTTACTGGAACAAAACTTAGAAAGGATATAATTGAGTCAGGCCTATATACAAATACAAGCATTAGTCTATCTAAGGATAAATTTGAGTCAAAGGAAAATGAACCTGATGATGTGAAGGATAAATGTTTGGAAAAAATATCTAGTTATGAAGATGAAAAATATTATCCAGGTTGGAGTCCTATAGAATATGAAGATTTTAGACCTGTGGAAAATAAAGCAAATATATTTATACTAGTAGATAAAAATACATCTTCTGCTGCAGAATTTTTTACCTATTATTTAAAAAAATTAGATAACGTAACTATAGTCGGAACTAATACAAATGGTTGTATGCTGACAGGAAACTGTAACTCTACCTATCTTCCAAATTCTAATATACCCATAAATATATCTCATAAGATATATTTAAATAAAGATTTTACTAATATTGATGGTTTAGGGCTTTCTCCAGATTTATGGATAAAACCAGAGCAATCTTTAGATAGAATAGTTAAATATATAGATAATAATATGTAAAGATACCTCGACTCTTTTATAGTCTGAGGTATCTTTTTCTTACCTTCTAATTTTTTGTGCCATAGGGTCTGATAAAACCTCATATCCTCCCATACTTGCCGCCGTTATCATAAGTGCATTGATAATTGAAACAATTATCCCTTGAATACCATTAGAACTTCTTGCAAATATAAAAGTAAGTATCAAAGCTACAACAAATGCATATAATCTCACTATTGAATCTCCGAATCTCTTTTTTACTATGGATTTAGTAAATTGGACTATGACTGTCACCGCAGTTGTCAGACCTACAAATGTCCTTAAAATATCCACACTCATAAAATCATTGAACAATTGAGCCCCCTCCCCGAATTGCATCTTTATATGATTTTATGATTATAATAAAAAGGATATTCCTATTAATCTCTCATTCCATAGATTTTTCCAACTGGTAAGGTAAACATCAATCCCACTCCAGGCTTTTCCATGTCTCCTAATATTTCCTTAACAGCCTTAACAGCATCATCTAATACATTTTCATCTTCAATAACAGTAAATATGGTTTTATTGTATGGTCTCGCATCATCAAGCAAGTTTCTTAATGCTCCAAAAAATGGTAGATCCTTACCGCCATTAGTTAATGCACTTCCCATACCTTGACTATCTAATATAGTAGCTCCCTTTACACCCACATCTACAAATGCATCTAGAATTTCATCTAAATATTCAACTTCATTAAGGACTAAAAATAAAATATTCATATTCTCACCTATCCTTTCCAGTTTAAGCTGTTATCTGCCTCTTACTCTTTTTCCTTGACATACCATCTACTTCTCCAGCCTTTGTAATTGCAATTTTGGCTAATATTGGTCCTATTATTTCATATACTAATACACTAAATAATATTACTGTAATTATACCATCACTAAGATGGGGCAACTCCTTTCTAACCACCATAGATAATCCTATGGAAATTCCGCCTTGAGTAAGTAAACTCATACCTAAATACTTAACTATTTTTTCATCAGAGCCTACTGCTTTCGCTCCCAGAGTTGCCCCTATATATTTACCAGTTGCTCTGGCTATAATATATCCAATTCCTAATATTCCCACTGTAAATAATACCCTAATATTTAAACTGGCTCCAGCAACAGTGAAGAATAAAAGATTAACAGGCGGAGTAAATTCATTAATTGCATTAAAAACTCTGTGTGCATTTTGTTTTAAATTAACTAAAGTAGCTCCTACCATCATACATGTAAGCAAAGGAGAGACATTAAAATAGTTAGCAGCTCCGGTGCTCAATAAAATAAATCCTATGGTCATAATTAGTAGTTCTTCATTATGTTTTGCTTTCTTTACTACATAAGCCATTACTACACCTATTACAAATCCCAATAGAATAGAACCCATTATTTCCAATAAGGGATTCATAATAATTCGTATTATTGAGTACTCCGCCACCCCTGATAACATCTTTGCCAATGATAAACAAACGCCAAATACCATAATACCTACAGCATCGTCAAGAGCTACTATAGGCAGAATAGTTTTAGTTAAAGGTCCATTTGCCTTTAACTCTCTGATAACCATTACAATACCTGCTGGTGCAGTTGCAGCAGACATACTGGCTATCATCAGGCTAAACTCTATAGTTTGATTAAGTAGAAAATACATCATTAAAAAAACCACAGTAAAGGCTCCTATTACTTCAGCTATTGTTATTAATAATACATCTTTTCCTACCTTTTTCATATCCTTTATTAAAAATTCATTTCCAATGGAAAATGCAATAGCTGCTAAAGCCATTTCATTAATAATGTTAAAAGATTCAATATCAGCTAAATTTACTAAATTGACAAATGATGGCCCGATTATTAAACCAGCCACTATGTACCCTGATACATTAGGAAGTTTAAAGTAATTAGCTACTCTTCCTCCAACAATACCTACTAAAATTATTATACCAAGCTTAAAAAGCAAATCCAATTAGCCATTCCTCCTCATTTATTTTTTTGTTTATTATATAAACTCTTTCGAGATAGTTAAAATTAAATCCATACAATTTCCAAATCAAACCCATACACATTATACAATATAACAAAGGCCTCGTCAAAGTATAAAAAGCCTTTATTGAAAATCACTTAAAGTCAGGTTTATATTAATAAAAAATAGAACTTTCCTATTTGTTATAAAAAAAAGATAAGTAAACTTAATTACTTATCTTTTCAATCAAATATCTCTATATTGATTATGCTCTTATAGTTAATTTTTTCTTTAGCCAATCTTTTCCTTCTAATATTCTAGTCACCATCATTGCTGCAACTGTATCTCCAGTTACATTTATCATTGTTGCTGGAGGGTCTACAAGATACCCTATAGTTGCTACTATAGGAAACGCTTCCATTGGAAAACCATATAGATTTACTATAAGCATTTCACCTATTAATCCTCCACCTGGAACTCCTGACATTACTACCCCAGATAATACAGATATAATTATAGCAGTTACATAAGTACTCATACCCATGAAAGGTTTGCCGTATATTCCGAATAGGAAGGATATCTTTAGTATTGCTGATAAACAAGAACCATCCATATGAGCTGTAGCTCCTATAGGTAATACTATATCTCTTATATCCTTTGGTACACCCATTTTTTCTGTTGTTTCTAAATTTACAGGAAGAGTTGCTATACTAGATTGAGTTGCCAATGATGTAATAACTACAGGAAATATATTTTTGAAGTAAATTCTTACTCCGTCTTTGCCTCCTGCATAATATGAATAAACGAAAAATGCTACAAAGAAGTATGCTATACAAATTGGATAATATACTATCATTGCTCTTGCATAAGAACCAAGTAGTTCAGGCCCAAAATCACCTATTAGTGCAGCAAAGTAGGCTCCAAGCCCTATTGGCGCATAATACATTATAATTGAAACCATCTTTAAAAATACTTCTGATAAGATATTAAGAGTTTCCCCAAGTTTCTTTGTCTTCTCTCCTAAAAGACTTACACATATTCCAAAGAAAATAGAGAATATAATTAGTGGAAGCATATTTTTTCTAGAAATCAGCAATGGGAAATCCGTCACTGTTAAGGCTGCAACTATTTGGTCTCCTGTGCTTAGAGGCTCTATATCTTCAGCCTCGGATAATTCAATATTGACTCCTTGAGCTGGTGGAAAAATCTTAACCGTAGTAATCATTATAATTGATGCAATAATTCCTGTGATTATAAAAACTAAAAGCATATTTCCAATAATTTTTCCAAGTCTTTTCATATCCACCATACTGGATACAGCAGATGAAATAGTTAAAAATACTAACGGCACTACAATTGTAAACATTAAATTTAGGAAAATATCTCCTAAAGGTTTTAGAACTGTAGCCTTTTCTCCTAAAACCAGACCAATAATACTACCTAAAATAATTGAAGATAGTAATATTAATGGAAACTTATAATTTTTCCAAATATTGCTTTTTTTCTTTTCCATGTCGGACCCCCTTAATATTTTATTTGCTTAATCCATTTACAAATTCTCCACTAGCTATATGAGTTGCACTACCAGTCATGAAAATTTTATAATTATCCTCTAATTCTACAATTAAACTACCACCTTCAGTATTTACATTAACTTTGTTACCTAGTTTATGTAGAAGATTTCCTACAACTACAGAAGCACAAGAACCCGTACCACATCCTAAGGTTCTACCAGCCCCTCTCTCCCAAGTATAAATATTTATATTGCCATAATCAATGATTTTCACAAAGTTTACATTGGTTTTTTTAGGAAACAATGGATAATTTTCTATCTTTTTTCCTAAATCATTTATATCAATTGACTTTATATCTTCCACAAGAATAACTACGTGAGGTACGCCTACTGTTAATGCAGAAAATTTATAGTCTTCTCCGTCTATGGATATTATCTCTTCTATAACCTTTTCTTTATCTATCGTTACTGGAACTCTACTTCCTTCAAATATAGGTTCTCCCATATCTACTTTAATCATATTTGCCTTTCCTGATTCATCCGTCTCTATTGTAATATATTTTATGCCTGCTAAAGTTTCTATAGAAATAATTTTCTTTCTAACTATATCATAATCATAAATATACTTAGTAAAGGATCTGATCCCATTACCACACATTTCTCCTTGAGAACCGTCTGAATTATAATAAAGCATCTTTATATCTGCTATATTACTTTTCTTACATACCATAATACCATCTGCACCAATACCAAAATGCCTATTACAGACTCTTAAAGCTAATTCATTATAATCTTTTTCAGTATCTTTTATTCCATTGAATAAGATAAAATCATTCCCTGCCGCTACATATTTATCAAATTTCATATATATCACTCCATTTGTATGTAATAAATATATATAATAATATCACAATTTTCATATTGTATCTATACTTGATTCTATTACTCCTTAGGAAACATCAACATCTTAGTAAATCCATCATATCCTATAGTTGTATTTTCAAATACTCGAAGAGCATTTGACTTATATAGCTCTGGTTCATCAATAGAGGCACTAAAGTGAGTAAGCAAAAGTTCTTCTACCTTCCCTTCACGAGCTAGTTCTGCTGCTTCACTAAAAGTCATATGTTTATTCTTTATAGCCTTTTCCAAATCTTCATCATCACCATAGGTTCCCTCACATATAAATAAATTACTTTCATTTATAAAATTTGGAATTGTATCTATTGATCTTGTATCAGTTATATAACTTAATTTTATTCCTTTTCTTTCCTCTCCCAGTACCATGTTGGGAATATATTTTTTTTCGTTGTATATTACACTCTCACCTTTTTGAAGTCTTCCCCATATCTCCTTAGGTACTTGATTCTGCCTCGCCTTCTCTGGATAAAACTTAGGTTTCCTTGTTACGTAAAAGCTATAACCTATACATGGAGATGAATGATCTAGCTCTAAGGTAGAAATAATAATATCATCATTAGAATATCCTTTACTATCTTGTCTTATTTCCATGATCTCAGCCAATATATTAATACCTAAAGAATTCCTAGGATTTTCTATTATATCTATACTATAGGGAAGATAAGGTATGGATGACATAAGCCCTCTTAGTACGTATTCAGTCCCCTTAGGCCCTATTATAGTAATAGGTTCAGTCCTATTACTATTTCCAATAGTTGAAAGAAGCCCCGGTAATCCAAATATATGATCTCCATGAAAATGGGTTATACATATTATATCAATAGATTTAAATCCTGTTTTAAAATTTCTCATGGATACTTGAGTTCCTTCTCCACAATCAATGAGGATTTTTCTCCCCTTATAACTTATAATCATAGAGGATAAAAACCTATTGGGCATAGGCATTCCACCTCCACTTCCTAATAAAACTATATCAAGCAATAGAATCTCTCCTTTGATAGACAAAATAATTTTAATTATTCATTAGTATACCCTATAATAAAGTCACCTATAATAATACCATAGGTGACTAATTTCTTTAGCTATCTTAACTTTAATATAGATAATTCCAAGATTTTTCAATCTCTGTGGCAGTTTTAAGTAAATTCTCTTTTAGATAATCAAATCCTTTATAATCTAATCTTGAAGTTGGCCCTGAGATACTAATTGTAGCTACTATACTCTCCTCAGAATCCTTTATAGGAGCTGCAATACATGTAAGCCCATATTCGTACTCTTCTTTATCATATGAAATTCCTTCATTTTCTATATTCTCTTTTAACTTTAAAAATTTCTCTAACTCAACTATCGAATTTATAGTTCTTGATTGTGGTTTATCACTATTAAAATATTGTCTAAGTTCTTCATCTGAATATCGAGAAAGATATAGTTTTCCCATGGCAGAACAATTTAGTGGACTCACAGGTATAAGCTTTGATACTAGATAAAAATCTTCACCTTTTGCATTATATACAGTCATGACAAAATCTTCATATGGAATACCTAGATTTACACTTTCTCCCACTTCCTTTGCCAAGGAATCAATATAAGGAGTGGCAATTGTTGAAATATCAATATCTGATTTTACTTTTGAACCATATTTGATAAAGGACTTACCTAAGAAATATTTATCAGCATCACTTTTTTCTACAAATCCCCATTTACTCAATGTAAATAATATTCTATAGACAGTTGCCTTTGGAAGCTCTAATTCCTGAGATATTTGAGAAATACCTACTTTGTCAGTAGAATTATACATAAAATTTATTATTTCAAAAGCTCTATCTATCATTGGAATTATATAGCTATTGTCATTTTCCATAAAATTCTCCTTTACTAAAAATGTTGTCAATAAATTATATCATATGAGGAAAAATTTTACATTAATTTAAAATAATAATTTAAATTTAAAAAATATATTGAATTTTCTTGTGATTTAATATATAATCAAGTCAATCTTGAAACGCCGTTTCATAAAATAAAACATTAGAGGAGTGATTGACTTGAAAAGTTCTTATATTTCAAAAAGATATTGGAATTCCATATCTACACCCATGGGAGAAAGCACAAGTGCATTAGGAAAGTATCATGACCTAATTAACTTTAGTCTTGGAGATCCAGACCTTACTACAGATGAAAGGATTATAAAAAAAGCTTTTGAAGATGCATTAAACGGTCATACCCATTATACAGATTTCTATGGTGTACGAGAACTTAGAGAAGTTATTTGTAATTTTTATGATGAGGAATATAGTTACAAATTAGTAAAAGAAGAATGTATGATAACTACATCTGGTTGCCATGCAATGTGGTTAACATTAGAGGCTATTTTAGATGATGGTGACGAGGTCATAATACCATCGCCATATTTTACACCATATCCACAGCAAGTGAAATTAGCAAGGGGTATACCAGTATTTTTAGAGACCTTTGAAGAAGAAGATTTTCAACTTAACATAGATAGATTAGAAGGTTTAATAACAAATAGAACAAAAGCCATCATAATAAATACACCGAATAATCCAACTGGCACTTGCCTAACTAAAAAAACATTGGAAGATATAGCAGCTATTGCTAAGAAATATGATTTATTAATAATATCAGATGATATATACACCATATTTAGCTATGAGGAACCTTTTATACCTATTACTAGCCTCGAAGGTATGAGAGAGAGAACTATTACAATTGGATCTTTTTCTAAGGACTATGCAATGACAGGTTGGAGAATTGGATATGTCCTTGCTGAACCTTATATTATAAATATAATCAAGGATATAAATGAGAATAATGTTTTTACTGCTCCTTCAATTTCTCAGCAAGCAGCAATACATGCCATAGGACTTAGAAAAGAAATTCAACCACCTATGATTAAAGAATTTAAAGCCAGAACTTTTGCAGCATATGAAAGACTAAAACAACTTAAGAATATTTCAATACTACCACCTAAGGGTACATTCTATCTATTTCCAAATATAAAAGCTACAGGGTTAACCTCTCAGGAAGTAGCTAATAGAATCTTAGAAGAAGCCCATGTCCTAGTTCTTCCTGGTACTTCCTTTGGTAATAATGGGGAAGGATATATAAGAATAGCAGTGACTGTTGGTGAAGATAAAATAAATGAAGCTTTTGACAGAATAGCTAGAATGAAAATATTTAAATAAGAGGTGATTTAATGAATATCAAGAAAAAAGTAGCTTTATGTGGCGTACCAGGCATGAATAAAGAAGATATAGAAAAAATGGAAAGATACATCAAAGAAGAATATGAAAATATAGAATTTTTATTCTTATCCGAAAATGTTTTAAAAAAGGAAGAATTAATTAAGAGATGCCAAGATGTTGAAATCTTAATCTCTTGGGATCAAGAAATGGATGATGAGATTTATGAAAAATTAAATCTAAGAGCATATTGTGCTGCTAGTACAGGATTCAATGCTGCAAATATAGAAGCTGCCACTAGAAATAAAGTATTAGTCACTAATGTAGTAGATTACTGTGTAGATGAAGTTGCTACTCATGCACTTATGCTGATGTTAGGATGTAATAAAAAACTCTATTCTATGATTCCCTATGTTAAGGATGGAAATTGGAATCTATCTATATTAGGAAAAATCAAGAGATTTGAAAATAGTACAGTAGGATTATTTGGTTTTGGCAGCATCCCTAAAGCTGTATCTAGGAAGTTAAGTGGCTTCGGTGCCAATATCATCTCATATGATCCTTTTGTAAGTGAAGAAGATATGAAATCATTAAATGTAACTAAAGTTGATTTAGATACTTTATTTAAAGAGTCAGATTATTTATCACTACACACTCCTTTATTAGATAGTACAAAGAATATTATCAATAAAGAAGTATTTAAAAAAATGAAGCCAACATCTTTTTTAATCAATACTGCAAGAGGAGGATTAGTAAATCATGAAGATCTTTATGAAGCACTCAAAAACAATTATATCCAAGGTGCGGGTTTAGATGTATTAGAAAATGAACCTCCTAAAGAAATTGACAAAATGATTATAGCCTTACCTAATACAATTGTTACTGCACATTCTGCTTATTTATCAGAAGAAGCTTCAGATTCACAAATACGGATTACAGCTGAAATAGCTGGAAAAATATTAAATTCAAGTCTTCCAAATAATGTTAGAAATCCTCAAATATTAGATGACATCGATTGGATAAATAAATAAGTTAATCAATATTAATCTTACACACCATTTATATAGGAGGTTTTTCACTAATGAATATTAATTTGATAGGTGTACCAATTAATTATGGATGTGATAGAGAAGGTGCACAATATGGCCCATCTAAACTTAGAGAAAACAATATTGTGGAATTAATTAAAAAATTTGGACATACTGTATATGATTTGGGAGATATACATATTCCGAAGATTTCTCCAAAGGAAAAATATAATGGTCATGAAAAAATGAAATATCTAAATCCTATAGCTGAAATATGCAATAATCTATCTCAACAGGTTTATTGTTCTTTAAATGCAGATTATCTTCCATTTGTCATGGGCGGAGACCATTCATTGGGCATCGGCAGTATTGCTGGAGCAAGTAAATATTTTAAAGAACTGGCTGTAATTTGGATAGATGCTCATGGTGATATAAATACCTATGAAACTTCTCCTTCAGGCAATATCCATGGTATGCCATTGGCAGCATCAATGAATATAGGACATCATACCTTGACAAATATCTACTATGATGGACAAAAGGTAAGACCGGAAAATGTCTATATTCTCGGTGGTAGAGATATTGATGCAGGTGAATTTGATCTAGCTGAGGAGCTTAATCTCAATATATATACTATGAATACAGTAAGACAAAGGGGACTTGATAATATATTAAAAGAAATAGTAGAAAAGATTAAATTTTCTAATGTAGATGGAGTACATCTAAGCTTTGATATTGATGTTCTTGATAAGTCAATTGTTCCCGGTACTGGTACAGCTGTAGAAAATGGCTTTAATTTAGAAGAGGGAAAGAAAGTCTTCACTAAATTCTTAGGAGAAGGATTTATAACATCAATGGATTTTGTAGAGTTAAATCCTTTACTTGATGAAGATAATGAAAGAACAGTTACAACTTGTATAGAGATACTAGAACACATATTTAGATTAATTTCATAATTAAAATATATATTGGGAGTGATATTGTGAATAACTGTAAGGAAAAACATATAAGTAATTCTAATATAAGTAAGTTCGCAATTCTATCGTTAATAGGAGGATTTTTATTTTTAGTTCCCATTAAGTATCAAGATGGATTCAATATTCCAGTAGGAATAATCATAGACTTAGTTAAATCCTATATCCATCAATATACAATGCATATAATGTTATTTTTAGTAACGGTAAATGCCTTTTTTTCTTTGGTGGCTTTTATTTTCAAACCCAAATTTATAATAGAACATAAATGGCTTAAACGAACATTAGTTACAACTCCACTATACTTAATTAGTAGAATACTCGGAGCTATAATTATGTTGGCTGTTTTTTTCCAAATAGGACCTGAGCAAATTATCTCACCTAGTACGGGTGGTACTATGGTAGATTTAACTAGATCATTAGTATCAATACTTATAGTAATATCTTATACTATGCCCTTATTAACGGATTTCGGAATAATGGAGTTTGTAGGAATACTCATTAAAGATTTTGTTAGACCCTTATTCAGAGTACCTGGTCGTTCTGCTGTAGACCTTATAACCTCTTGGTTAGGAGCATCAAATGCAGCAGTATTATTAACAGAAAAACAATATAATACAGGTTACTATTCGGCTAAGGAAGCCGCAATAATAATGACAAACTTCTCATTAGTTTCTGTACCATTTTGCTATATTATTGCTTCTATTTTAGATGTTCAACATTTGTTTACACCTTTTTATATTATTATTACAGCAGTAGGGTTTGCTTTAGCAGTTATAACCCCTAGGATTCCACCTCTAAATAAAGTTCCAGACAGTTATAATGATGAAACTGGGAAAATGGTAAATGAAGAGGTTCCAGAAGGAAAATCCAAGTTCCAATTTGCAGTAGAATCAGCAGCCTTGAGAGCTAAAAATTCAAATTTTAGTGATATAGTAACTCAGGGAAATGACATGTTATTTAGTGTAATATTTGGTTTAGCACCTATAATAATATCTTGGGGTACAATCTCCTTAATTTTAGTAGAATATACTCCAGTATTTAAAATATTATCCTATCCCATAGGTTATTATTTAAATCTATTGGGAGTAGAGCAGGCTTTTCAGGCTGCACCTGCAGCTTTAGTAGGATTTGCTGATATGTTTATACCTGCTTTGATACTAGCTCCCATGGAATCAGTTCAAACTAAGTTTATTCTAGGAGCTTTGTCTTTAGTTCAAATAATATATTTAACAGAAGTAGGTACAATAATAATTCAGTCTAAAGTACCACTGAAATTTAAAGAATTATTAATTATATTCCTAGAAAGAACAATTATCGCTATCCCATTTATTGTATTACTGACTAAAATATTTGTAAGATTTTAAGATATAGTAAAATAACCAGTTGAATGATAAATTCAACTGGTTGTTTATTTTAATTATATTTTCTCTTATCTCCAAATAATTCATCTTTAGTATACATAGCTATTTTATATATATGATCTGCAATTCTTTCAAGATGACCTATCATATCTATAAAGAGTACCCCCGAATCTACATTGCAAGTACCTTCATTAAGTCTTTTTATATGATTTTCTTGGAAAGTTTCGCTCATTTCGTCTACTTTATCTTCTAACTCAACGATTCTTTTTATAATTTCATTGTCTCTTTTTCTAAGGGCAATAATAGTATTATTAAATAGTTCAATAACAACTTTCTCTAGTTCCTTTAATTCATTTATAGCACTGTCCGTAAATGAAAGATTACCATCTATCTTCTTATTACATAAAGAAGATATTTCAATAACTCTATCCCCTGATCTTTCGATATTGTTAATACTGCTTATCATAGCTGGAACCATAAGAGACTGACTTTCAGTCAATTCCCTTCTTGAGATTTCTACTATATATCTTGTTAAATCCTTTTGCATTTGATTTATATCTGCCTCATTATCTACTACCTCAGTCATCTTCTTTCTATCATCTGTATACGCTATATCCATAACATCTAAAACCATTTCTTTCAAAACCTCAGTACCCCTAATAATTTCAGACCTTGATGCCTCTAAGGCCGCTACTGGTGTGTCTAGAAGTAGTTTATCTAAATATATTTTTCCATTACTATGATCTCCTTTTCTCTTTACAATTTTATAAAGAAAATCAACATAGTATTTTGTAATAGGTAGAAATATTAGAGCACTTAACAGATTAAACAATGTATGAGAGTTTGCAATGTATACAGATATATCTGCATTAGCATGTAAATAATCAGTTGCAAATATTACTATTTTCATAAATAATGGTAAAGTTATCCAAGTTAATACAACTCCAAATACATTATAAAGAGTATGGGCCCATGCAGTCCTTCTAGCATTTATGTTCCCTGTCATACTTGCAAGCTGTGCTGTAAAACATGTACCTATATTATCTCCCAGCATTATACAAATTGCTGATTGTAAGTCTAAAAGCCCTGCTTGACTAAGAACCATTACAAGTCCAACTGTAGCAGCACTACTATGTACCATAGCAGTTACAACTATTCCTAAAATTACTCCGACTACTGGAATAGATGCATATTCAGCGAAAAAATGTTTTAAAGATTCGCTTTGTTGCATATAGGGAATTCCATCATTTAATATCTTAAGACCTAAAAACATCATTCCAAAACCCATCATTGCCTGACCAATATTTTTCAGCTTTTTATTTTTCGCAATATAATTAATTGCAAAACCTATTCCCAGTACAGGTAAAGCTATATCTGTTAATTTAAATTTAAAGCTAAATGCCATAAGTTGAGCAGTTATTGTGGTTCCAATATTAGCACCATAGATAATACCTACAGCCTGGGGCAGTTTCATAAGCCCTGAATTAACAAAACCAACAGTTAATACTGTAACTGCTGTACTACTCTGAACTATTGCTGTTACAAAAGTACCTACTAAGAAGGCACTCCACACCTTACCAGTTAATACTGTAAGTATCTTTTTCATAGTCTCTCCAGAAGCCTTTTCAAGACCATCACCCATCATGTCAACACCATACATCAATAAAGCCGTTCCACCAATAAGCCCAAATATTAGCTCTTTCATTTGTTTACCTCCAATTAATAATTAGCAATTAATTTTTTATCATTTGAAAATAAGTTCATAATATCAATTTTAGCAGTAAAATTTTATAAATACAATGCTAATTATTTTTATCCTTAGATTTACAAAATAATGGTCTTACACACATGTGTGTCGGGTTATTTTTGATACATTAGATGAATATAATTTCCATAAGCTAATATCATTTTCCATAATATAGTTTCGCTTTGTTCATAATCCGATTTACGCAATCTGATTTTCCATCAGTATATGCAGTTGGATTTGTATAGAATCTTTTAGACAATTCAAGCTTTAAAGCTTGATATTCATTAAAAGCATCTTTATCAATTTGAAGATAGTCTCTAAACATTAACTCTTCTTCTGCCTTTTGATTTCCCTTTTCGTATATATGAAAGACCTACAACACTTGTAGAACCAAAATGCTGAATATCTAAAATAATTTTACTTAATATTTCTATTAATATTGACTTTTCTTGCTCATATAAGAAAGACCATTTCATATCATATGGAACAACATCCATTGTTCTTACCAATATACTCTCTCCCTTTAGATAATAATCAATCTGTAGCATATAGCAATATATGATTGTTAAATTTTTTCAATTTTTATTTATCATACTGATTCTTTACATGATTTCACACTATAAATCATAGTGCTATAAAGTGCAATCAAAATAAGTATATGTAAAACTATATGATACAAATCAGGAATATAAACAGTTGTCGATGGGATTAGTTTAACTGCATCAGCAAAATATCTAATTTTACCTTCCCAAGGTCCAAATATAGTAAAATACCAATGGGAATAAAGCTGTGTTGCAAACCACATAGATAACCATGTAGTTAGCACAAACTTTCCAGACTTTTCTTTCACCAAAAACCAAACAATAGCTACAATATATATCACAAAAAATATTCCATCATCTCTCCATGCCCTTGAGACTAGAACCTTGTTGTCAAAAGTTACTCCTATCATATCTAAGAAAAACCAAATTAATAAAAGTATATTTACCCCTATAAGAAGCTTTTTCCGTTTCATGCTTTTATCTCCCCCTAGACTACATAAATAATATAAATTAATTATATCATTGTATGAGTAAAATCAAAAGTATCAAAAACACTATTCTAAAATCCGAAAGACAATATAAGACAAGGTGCTCAGCAATATAAAATCACTTGTTTCAGGCATCTTCATGTAAATCAAAAACCACCTACAGATAAAATTACTTTTATCTGTAGGTGGCAGTCTTTCTGAAATAATAGTGAAAAAATTTGGTGATAAATCTTATATATTTATTTTACAATTGAGTTAAATCTGCAATTCATTATCCAAATAAATACGGGAACCCGTCGCACCCTTTTGTCCCTGGTATTTTCCTCGATATGGATTATCAGCATCTTGATCTAGCTGTGCGAACACCAATTGCCCCACACGACGGCCAGCTTGCAGTTCAATGGCACATCGACTGGCATTAAATACCTCCAAAGTAATCTCTCCTTCAAATCCAGGATCTACCCATCCCGCATTCTGGATAAATAACCCCAATCTACCAATTGAGCTTCTTCCTTCTACAAATGCAGTCATATTATTGGGCAACTTAAAATATTCCATGGTCGTAGCCAAAACAAACTGTCCAGGCATAAGGAGATATTTGTCTGATTGTATTGTCTTATACCTAATTTCACCTGATAGCTGAATTATATTGGAAGAAGTATCTTCCACGATAGTATATGTATTACCCAAACGAATATCAACACTTGCAGGTTGAATCTGTATATCATCTAATGGATAGATTTCCAACTCTTTATTATCTAGCAGTTTTTTAATTGTTTTATCTGATAATATCATATTGCTGCCTCCCTTAACCTTCAATTTGTATTTCTAGTTACATGTATCCATCATATCATAAGCAATAAAAACTCTACAAGCAGCTATAAAATCTATCTGTAAATTTTTATGAGATAATTGTTTTAAAAAAATTTTGCAAATTCTAAGGAGAGCTAATGATATGGACTATTAAATTAGAAATTTCCTATTCATTATAAAAACAGGCTAGAATGTTTATATTCTAGCCATTGTATTTGGCACACCAGAGAGGACTCGAACCCCCAACACTCTGATCCGAAGTCAGATGCTCTATCCATTGAGCTACTGGTGCATATTAATATTACGTATAAAAAAAATTGGCTCATGCCAATTTTTATGTATGGTGCGGGAAAGAGGACTTGAACCCCCACGTCAATGACACTAGATCCTAAGTCTAGCGCGTCTGCCAGTTCCGCCACTCCCGCATATGCCCTTTATAAGGCATTAGTGGTGATCCATCCGCGACTCGAACGCGGGACACCCTGATTAAAAGTCAGGTGCTCTACCGACTGAGCTAATGGATCATAATTATTTGTTTTATCGGCAGAAGTTAAGTTATCACTTCGCCTAGTCTCACCAGTCAAGGATTAAGTGATTCACACAAAACAGAAATACACTGTTTTGGTTCTCTACTTATACCGACTGAGCTAATGGATCATGATAAATTGTTTTGCTAGCAAAATTAGTTTTATTACTTCGATGTTAAATATGGGGTGGATGATGGGATTCGAACCCACGACCTCCAGAGCCACAATCTGGCGCCATAACCAACTAGGCCACACCCACCATATTTTAAATTATTAAGCTGGCGCACCTAGGAGGATTCGAACCCCCGGCACACGGATTAGAAGTCCGTTGCTCTATCCTACTGAGCTATAGGTGCTCTCACAGTTGGAGCGGGTAAAGGGGATCGAACCCTCGCAGCTGGCTTGGGAAGCCAGTGCTCTACCACTGAGCTATACCCGCATAGTTCGATACTCAGTGATTACTTAATCTTTTATTTGCTAACAATTTAAAATTATAGCAGGTTCTAAATACAAAGTCAATAGCATATTATTAATTTATTTCAATTATTTTTGTTTCTATTGTATTTCCAATGTTTATGATGCCAAAAGTTTTTATTTTTGTAGCATTTCTAGGCAAGGAAGGGCTTCCTGGATTCATTATAATCATGTTTCCTATCTTCTCTATAATAGGTACATGTATATGACCAAATAACACTATATCAGCTCCTAATTCTAAGCCTTTATAATATAAGTTTGCTATTCCATTTTGCACATTATATTTATGTCCATGGGTCAGAAAAATTTTCTTTCCTTTAATCTCCACTAACTCATCTTCATTATATTCAGTATGAAGATAATCTCCATTACCCTTTACTATTATAGTTTCAAATCCTAGTGCTTTAGATATTGCAACACCATCAGTTACATAATCTCCAAGGTGAAATAAAATATCCGGTTTTTCTATCTCTGATAACTTTTCGATAATGCCCTTATTATTTCCATGGGTGTCACTAACTACTGCTATTCTCATATTAATCTACCTCTAATATATTCTTTAGAGCTTCCTTTAGATTTTCTAATGCTTTTGCTCTATGGCTTATTTTATTTTTTATTTCTTCTCCTAATTCTCCAAAGGTTTTGTCATATCCATCTGGAGTAAATAAAGGATCATATCCAAATCCATTTTTACCCTTTGACTCAAATCCCACCTTACCCTTACATTCTCCATAAACTATTGCGCTCTCCTTATCCTCAGTAATTAATACTATAACTGTTTTAAATTTAGCATTTCTCTCCTTCAAAGGTATATCCTGCAACTCTTCCAATAGTTTATTATTATTTTTCTTATCATTTCCTTCTTCACCTGCATATCTTGAAGAATAAACTCCGGGTTCTCCATTTAATATATCTACGAATAATCCTGAATCATCTGCTAAAACCATATAATCTAGCCTTTCAGCTAAAGCCTTAGCCTTTTTTAAACTATTTTCTTCTAAGGTTTCCCCATCTTCTATTACTTCTAAATCACATAATCCTACATCTTTTTTAGAAACTACTTCTATTGATAAACCCTCAAGTATATTTTTTATTTCTTCTACTTTATGTTGATTGCCTGTTGATACTACAAGTTTTCTTTTTTCCATATTAATTATATACTCCTTTATTTTTCTAATCTTGTACTCTGTTATTATATTTTATCAAATATAGAATTTTTTATCTATAAATAAAAAAGAAAAGGGGAGCATATTAGCTCGCCCCTACGATAATATTTAAACTTGTTAATTGTTCTTTGTTAACTGTTAATTCAAATTAATATTCATTTGCAAAAACTGGGATTGTAGTATTTATTGTTTCTCCATCTATAAGTAACTCAACGGTCTCAATTTCTTCAAATTGACTTAGTGTTAGACCTATATTTTTTACTATATCACTAAAGGTTTTATCTTCTGATGAATCCGAGTAACTCTCATAGGATATATCTACATATGCAGTACCATCTTTTACTTCTACTCCATGAAGCATAACATCTCTTGGGATATCTGAAAATAGTCCAATATCTTGCGGTGGCCCTTCAAATAAAATATCCAATGCAGAATATACATTTGCTACTGGTGCTAAAGTAGGTATCGTTACTGGTACAAAATATTCAAATTCTTCATTATTCATTCCTTTATAATAAACGACTACTTTAGAACGGCCATCTTCTAATTTGCCAACTAAATTAATATTTTCTCTTGCTAGTGGCTTACTAATATCTCCTCCATAGTTTAAAGAAGGTAATGCTTTTCCACCGACTAGTATTTGAACCTCTTTAATAGCTGGAAACTCTGTCAGTGTATATACTACACCTTTAATAAAACTTTCTTCTTCCTTTTCTGATTGATTACTTAAAACATTCTCAGAAAAATCAACCTTACACAGACCAGTTTCATCATTTATAGACATCCCTAAAATCTCTGTACCTGCCGGTATAACTGGTAACAGACCAGTAGGTTTCAAAGTTTCTCTAAGTTCCGCACTGTCTATCATATTATTAAGTGTTACTCTCGCAATTCCTTCCTCCCAAGGAATTTTTCGCATTACAGGAACTAAATATCCATCTGCATCTCTAAAATACATAACTGTCTTTCTTACGCCTTCTTCTTCAGCTACGACTACTTCTTCTTCATCAGATCTAATGATTTGTATTTCGTCATCCTTAGCTGATAACCTGTTATTAATAAGGTTTTTTCCAATACTTAATACCGTTAGACCCAAGACTATTATTAGTCCAAATAATATTATTCTCCTATTTACCATCATCAACCCTCCTAGATTATACTATTACATTATATTAGAAGAGTTGTCAGACTATGATTAATTTATCTCTTACTTTTTATTAGATGCAAAATACCCACCACTAATAGGATTTATATTATTTACAGTAATAAATGCATTTTTATCGTATTCATATACTATTTTCTTTAAATTAGTCAAATCTTTACGGTTTATTGCTACATTTAATATTTCTTTACTTCCTTCTAATCCTTGACCTATTATAACTGTTACTCCAAATCCATTTTCTCTAAGAATTTTAATTAATTCCTTATTATCTGATGTTTTTAAAATAATCTGAGTTGCCAAATTTCCCAAAGCAATTTTATTTTCTATTGTAATTCCTAAATAATTTCCACAGGCAAATCCCAATGCATAGGATAAAAGATTTAAAGGGTTATCTAAGCTACTAACTACTTTACTCAATGCTGTTACATAAATGCTTACCTCAAAAAAGCCAATTAATGCAGCTTGTAACCTTCTTCCCTGTACTACCATAAGTGTCCTAATAGTGGCTAAAGATACATCTGCCACCCTTGCAAAGAAAATAAATAAATATCCGTATAATAACTCCATAATTCTCTCCTCCCTAAAAATAAATAAGCAAGGTTACCCTTGCCTATTATATTAATACATTTCAAAATATTTTTCTATTCCTTTTATTATGGCATTAACTATTTTATATTGATACTCTTCAGTGAATAAAAGGTTTTCTTCAGCCGAATTAGATAAAAATCCTGTTTCTACTAAGACTGCAGGCATTTTAGTTTCCCTAAGAACTACTAGATTAGGTCTTTGAATTATACCCTTATCTACTGCTCCTGTAGCCTTTAATAGCTCGTCCATTATGATTTTAGCAAATGGATGCTGATCTATTTCTTTTTTCTCTGACTGAGTTGCTGGACAATATAATACTTGAATTCCTGCAATAGACTTATTATCATGAGAATTTCCATGTATACTTACAAAAACATCTGCATAGTTATCATTTGCTATTCTAGCTCTTTCATATAAATCAATAAATTCATCTGTATCTCTAGTCATTATTGTATTATATCCTTGAGCTTTGAGTGCATCATTGAGTTTCAGTGAAACACTAAGATTTAAATCCTTTTCTCTCCTTTTGTTTATAGATGTAGCTCCTGGATCTTTACCTCCGTGTCCAGCATCTATAACAATAAGCCTGTCAGAAGTTTTTACATTTTCATCCTTCATTATCATCAAAGAAACTTTACTGTCTGACTCTCTGGAAAGTAGAACATATTCTATACTCTTTCTAAATTTAATGAAAACTCTAGTCTCTATTTCATCTTTGACAACTTGAATTTCATCTATCAATCCATCTTTTATAGATACTATCCCTTCATTTAATTCTACATTATCTGTCGGGATCGTTACTTGTATCCATTTGTTTCCAGTTTCATAGTTTACGGAGTAATCTGTTTCCACAAGATAGTTAATAGTGAAAATTTTATTATCACCTTCTGAAGTATAAGAAATGTTTTCCCAGAAAGATTTTTCAGGATAAATTACTATCTTATCTCCATAGGTATCCACTTTTACATTAGGATCTGATATTCCATCTTTTACGTCTAAGACTATTCTAACAATTTGATCCATAGGGCTATAGTTATTATCAACATTAAACTGTGATACTCTAACTCCTTTTACAAATCCTAAATCATAATCATAGTTATAGTAAGTACTTCCTTCTAAAACAGAATCCATTAAATCTATTACTACTCTTTCTGGATTTTTAAGTTTCATGAAATTAACCTTAACCTCAGATGTACCATGGATTACAATAGCTTCTTTACCATCAATTAATTCTTTTGTAATTGATTTTACCTTATTACCAAAAGATATTGCCATGTCTTTTCCATCATTTGTTAGTAAAACATTATGTTCTACTATCTGATTTAATGTTACCACTATCCTAGTAATATTAGGCTCTTTAGAAAACTGTGAGTATTGAATTTTTTCAATAATACTATCTTTTACATCTATTGTTCCTTCAGCATCTTTAGTATTTTCCAATGATAATTTAGAATCTTTGATATCAATAATCAGCTTATTGGAATCTTGCAAAAACATAGTTTCATAATCAATACTTTTGCTGCTATTTATAATCAGTTTATTTTTATCTGTACTTCCCTTTCCCACTGAAATACTACTGATTATACTTGACCCATCTTGCGGAACTTCTGGCTTAGTATCTTGTTTAGAGTTAATGTAAGGGGCATTTTTTGCACTATCCCAGCCAACTTCGTAACCGAAGATTTCTGTAACAAACTTCAGCGGAACCATGGTTCTTCCGCTATTACCACCTAAACTTGCTATTCTTGGAATAGCATATTGATCTAAAATCCTCTTTTCACCATTTATTATAGCTACATTGCTATCTATAGTGAATTTTCCTTCCTTGTTTCCATAGGCCACTGTAGCAGTTTTAGTTTTTTGATCCCAACTAACTTCTGCCCCATAGCTTTCTGATACAAATCTAATAGGTACTAGTGTCCTATTGGTATGAACAAAGGAGGGAAACTCAGTATTTATTGCTTGTCCGTCCATAATGATGGGTACCTGTGTTACAGAAACTTTAGCACCGTTCATACTTACTTGAATTGTCTTGTTACTGGCTGCATGTCCTATTTGACTAAATAAAAATAATAGTACAAACAAAGACAGCATTATCTTCCACTTTTTCATTTATCTACCTCCTTATGTCCTTCCACCCTTAATAAAGTTTGTCTATTTTATTTATATCATTTAGTCAATTATTATGTCAACGAATTACGAATTTTGTAACCATAATGTAATATTACTTATGAAGTGATAAAGCCTTATATAACTCATCAGCTTCTGGCGGCTCTATACTGCTTATCTCCCCATTTTTATTTAGTATAATACCTTCTTCTATTATCTTACCTATAGCTGTAACTTTAATTCCAACCTTATTTAATTCTTCATTGATTGTTGAAACCTTCTCATCCTCTGCTATAATCAGCATAGAACCGCTAGATATTAATCTATAAGGATCTATACCTATAATATCTGTAATCTCCCTTGTTACATCTTTAATTGGTATAGATTCTTCCAAAACTTCTATTCCTTTTCCAGTAGCCTTAGAAGCCTCCCAAACTGCCCCTAAAACTCCTCCTTCAGTAATATCATGCATATATCTGACGCCAATTTCTCCACAAATTATACCTTCTTTAACTACACTAAGCATGCTATCCATATTTTGCGCTACATCAAGTTTGTTTTTGCCTATTTTATCAATCAATTGCTCTTCTAATTCCTTTGCAATTATAGATGTTCCTTCTATCCCAACATATTTAGTAATTAATACCTTATCTCCAACTTTTATTTCCTTTGAGTTTGGTAGTTTTTCCTTAGATTGCTTCCCTATAACGGTTGTACTTATTACTATCCTATTTACTGCATCTGTAATTTCCGTATGTCCACCTACGATTTCCACATTTATTTCCTTTGCTACTTCTCCCGCTTCCCTCATTATATTTTCTATATCTTTCTCTGTAGTATTGGGTGGCGCCAATATAGTCATTAGTACTGCCATAGGCTCTGCACCGCTAGTTGATACATCATTACAAGAAATATGTACAGCTAATCTCCCAATATCCTTAGTTGCCCCTGTAATAGGATCTGTACTCATTACACATAAGTTATTTCCAAAATCAATAATAGCATTATCTTCTCCTACTGCCGCCCTTACTAATACTTCTTCTCTTTTATTTTTTATATTTGATAAAACTATTTTTTCCAAAACATCATTAGGTAATTTTCCTATTTCCATTTTGCTACCTCCCATAATGCTTTTCTATATTTTGACTAATTATATTGTACCATATGTATAACACTTTTAATACATTTTCGATACACTTTTAAAATACATTTTTAAAATATATTTTAATCATATTTAAATTTATTTTGGAAAGAATAAAGATAATTAATAAAGAACAGAGAACAATTAAAAGTAAAAAATATTATGGAGTCATTGATTTTAATATTTTAATTGTTAATTGTTAATTGCTCACTGTAAATTGACTGAAAGGGAGGGTTTAGCTTTGATGATACCTTGTTCTGAAAAATGTGTGTATGAAGAAGATGGATTATGTGCTTTAAAATCAGTTACTCCTCCATCTAATACTCCTACTAAAGATTGCCCTTATTTTACTAAAAAGGAAAAGAAAGACGATTCATAAACTCTCCAGAATCAAAATCTAAAAGCACTAAAAGTTAGAATCAATATGAACCGACCCCTAAAAGTTAGACCTAAGAATCTAACTGATGGGAGGTCGGTTTTTAAATGGCAAAATATAGTTATGAATTTAAGATGAAAGTTGTGCAAGAATATTTAGCTGGAAA